>QMMZ01000133.1 GCA_003647525.1 Deltaproteobacteria bacterium
CGGAAACAACATGTCTTGATAATTTGTCAATGCTGAATCCCAGTCTGGTTATTTCAGGGGACCTTTCCATGGAAAGAACCTTAAGATTCGTCAATACGTTAAAGATGAAAGACCGAAGCCTTCCTGTTTTGATTATTTCAGGTGATTATGCTATTCATGATTTTATAGACACAAACTTTTTTGATGACATTTTTGTTATAGGGACACCCGTTGAGCCATATGAAGTAAAAATGGCGATAAGAAGAATTCACGCCAACCGATTGAAGAACAAAATGTCTCAGGATTGTCCGTTGTTAATCGGTAATAGCCCTGAAATGAAAAAAATAAAAAAGATGGTTCTCGAATTGAGCAGTTCTAAAGAGACGGTTCTCATTCAAGGAGAACCGGGAACAGGCAAAGAATTGGTGGCCAAAGCCATTCACTTCAAATCGGACAGGAGAAACAATCCATTTATTAAAGTTAACACGGCCGAATTTTCGCGCGAATCTTTTGAAAGTGAACCAGTCGGGGTTAATCCAGAGGGTTTTGCAAATGTCGATTGGAACCCAAAACAAATATTCAAGATTGCAGACACAGGCACTGTTTTTTTAGACCATATGGAAAAAATGTCCGCTTCCTTTCAGGCCCAACTGCTTCAGGTTTTAGACGAAGGGATCATTTCAAAATATTTTAATGAGGAAAAAGAGACAGTCGATGCCAGGATTATTGCATCAGCCAGTGCTGACCTTGGTAAGCTTGTGGAAAAAGGGAAATTTCGAAAGGATCTATTTTACCGATTAAATGTAATCCGTATCGATATTCCGCCGCTCAGACATCGGATCCAGGATATTCCCCTGCTGGCCGTTTTTTTTAATGACATGTTTTGCGGGAATATTGGCAGAAGCCATTTCAACCTGTCCCAAAAAACCAAAAACATACTTAGCAATTACCACTGGCCCGAAAATGTTAGAGAACTTGAAAATGTGGTCAGGCATTCTGTTTTGACAGGGAATGAAGAGAGCATGCTTAATAAATTTTGTCTGTCAAATCAAAAGATTAAATCATCAAATCATATCAATTACAATGAAGATATCTATTCCGTGGCAGAGCTTTCAGATGTTAAAAAATATTTAAAGGATTTGAACAAAGTTTCTTTAAAGGATATTTGTCAGGAATTTGTAACTCGAACAGAAAAAAAAATCATGCAACAAGCCCTTAAAAAAACCAAGTGGAACCGGAAAAAAGCTGCAATTTTGCTCGATATAAGTTATAAATCCCTGTTGAACAAGATAAAGACCTATGATCTGGCCTGACAACAAAGGAAAAAACATATGCAAAAAATAGCTAAAGAAATCAAAATAGAAGATATCATTGAAATTATTTTAAGACGCCGCTGGTTGATCATTATTCCATTTATTCTTTCTATAGTTGTTGGGATCTGCCTGGCTCTTATGCTTCCCAAAATGTACAAATCGGAGACCTTGGTGCTCATACAGCCCCAGAAAGTGCCGACGGATTATGTTCAGCCTGTCATAACAACAGATATTGATTCAAGGATAGAGGCCCTGTCACGGCAAATACGGAGCCGATCATATCTTGAAAGGATTATGCGAGATTTCAATCTATTTGCTGGTCCAGAATTTGAAACCATGTTCATGGAAGATAAAATAGCCGATTTGCGCGAAAGGATTTCTGTTAATTTAATAAGACGGGAAATTCCAGGATATCGTGGAATTACAGAAGCGTATGCGTTTACAATCTCATTTGAGGGCGAAGAGCCAGAAAAAGTAATGAATGTTACGAACGCCTTGGCGTCTTATTTTATCGATGAAAACATCCGGATCAGGGAAACAGACGCCATTGGAACCAGTAATTTCCTTGAAGAAGAGCTGATCTCCATTCGGAAAGAAATTGCGGAGAACGAAAAGAAACAGAAAGAATATCGTGAAAAATATATGGGAGAACTTCCTGGACAGCTTGGGTCCAATTTGAGTATGCTTACCAGAATTCAGGAACAATTAAAGGAAAAACAGACACATCTTTTGGGTCTAAAGAACAAACTGGCAATGTTAATGAGGCAGATCTCGGAAGGCGCTTTTCTATTCGGTCAAGGCGCCATGGTGACACGTGACGGCAGGGTTGTATCTGATTTTGAACAATCCATAAGTCTGGATCAAGCCAAAGAAATGCTGGCGCATCTCAAAACCCGATACACAAAAAATCATCCGGATGTTATCCGACTAAAAAAGATCATATCAGACTTGGAGCAAAAGAATGAAAAAAATAATAACGATGCTTCAGAGAAGTCACAATATATTCCCCCCGATGCAAAAATGGAAATTGAACTAATTAAAGTAAATATAAGTACATTAACGACGGATATCTCCAATTTAAAGTTACAAATACGAGATTATGAGAAACGAATTGAAAAAACACCGGCCAGAGAGCAGGAGTTGTCATCCTTAAATAGAGATTATCAAAATCTCAAAACAACATATGATTTAATGTTGAATAAAAAACTTGAATCAGAAGTTTCCCTTAACATGGAAAAGAAGCAAAAAGGGCAGAAATTCCAAGTTCTTGATCCTGCCATGCTTCCGGAAAGGCCCTCATCTCCTAATATGAAAATACTGTTTTTATTATGTTTGGCGGCCGGTCCGAATATCGGATTTGGTTTGGTTTTTTTGCTGGAGTATCTGAATACGTCTTTCAGAAGCCCCAAAGATATCGAATCCTATTTAGGGATTCCTGTACTTGCCACTGTTCCGATAATTTATGATCGGAAAGCCAAAATAAATAAAAACCTTAATCAGGTTTTCAGTATTTTCTCAATTATGATTTCTTGTGTCCTTGTGTCTGCGTTTGCCGTATTATCTTTCTATGGTGTGGATCAGACCATGGCGCTTTTAGATAGATTTATTACTACAATATGAGGTAACTTAAATGGGTAAAATTTTCGATGCGTTAGAAAAATCAAAAGTCACGAACAAAAAAACTCATGGCACTGTTGTAACAGCGAAAGCTGAAAATCAGGCTTATGTTAATATGCCCGTGACGTCAAACAAGGATATGAACGCTACTGATGTTTCATATAAGCGAGTTGAAAAGGTCGCAAAGCTTAAAAAACAAGACCAGACCACCTCTTTTAGTAAAAATAAAATACCATATGATTTTAACAAGATTGACCAAAATTTGGTTTCTCTTTTAAAACCCCAATCATTTGAAAATGAACAGTTTAAAATGTTACGGACAAATCTGTTGTTTCCTCATTCAGGAAAATCACCCCGAACCATATTGGTAACCAGCGCGTTGCCTGATGAAGGAAAATCTTTTGTGGCTGCAAACCTTGCCATAAGTATTGCTCAGAGCATTCAAGAGTATGTTTTGCTAATCGATTGCGATATTCGCAGGCCTAGCGTTCATACAAAATTCGGCTTTGGTGACATTCCCGGGCTGAGTGAGCACCTTGCCAATGGTACACCTCTTTCTTCTTTGCTTTTAAAGACAGAAGTCAATAAATTAAGTATTCTACCCGGAGGTAAACCCCCTTACAATCCTTCAGAGCTTCTCTCTTCCCAACGAATGTCCAAACTAATTGAAGAGGTAACAGAACGGTACCGGGATCGTTATATTGTTATTGATTCACCGCCGCCCAAACTCACGGCCGAAACAAGTGCTATATCAAGGCAGGTAGATGGGATCCTTCTGGTTGTAGAATACGGAAGCACACCACGTCAAATGGTTTCGGAACTGATAGAAATAATGGGAAAAGAGAAAATTCTCGGTATTATATTGAACAAGCTGGATATGCGGTTTTCAAGCTATTACGGTATGGTGAAATATAATAAGTATGGCAAATATTATCAGGAGTATTAAACAGATGAATTCGTAAACACGGTGACATATTTCATGATAGGCCACCGCGTTCAAAGTAGCGAATAAAAAAAAGTGGCTAAAATTTGAAGTGAGCTAAAGTGAACTAAAGTTAAGGGCCTCACCTTCGGCGAAGCCAGTTTAAAAATGATAGAATTCATGAACTTTAGGCACTTTAGATCACTTTAGGCACTTAAAACTTTTCTTACATTCCGATGCATGTTCAGGTTACCATTAAAAAACTCGTGTTTTTCATGAATTGTACAATCTGCGTGATATCGACATCATTATTATGCTAAGAATTTTCAGACAATATTATCCCATACGAAATATATTCTTCTTTATCGGAGAAGGCCTGGCAATCTATATTTCTGTTTTAATTGCGTCCTGGATACTCCTTAAGGCCGAATCATTTCCTTTTGATTTATGGTTGTACTTGAGAATTTTTTTAATCACCTTTACTTGCCTGACGAGCCTCTATTACAATGATCTCTATGATTTCAAGGTTACAGACAGTTTCTTAGAACTTGGCATACGATTGCTACAGGCTCTTGGTGCTTCCGCTATTTTTCTTGCCGGTATTTATATTATCTTCCCAGAAGCGATTGTCGGACATGGCATTTTTGCGTTAAGCATAGGTTTTGTAATAGTCTTTATCGTGTCGTGGCGTTTTTTCTATAAGCTTATTCTAACTCACGGTATTTTTGACCAAAATATCATTCTTCTGGGCTCAGGTAATTTGGCGAAAAATATAATGGATGAAATCAACCAAAGAAAAGACAGTGGATATACTGTATCGATAAATGTTCAGGAAAGTTCAGGGAGTAATGACGTTGCAGATAAAGGAAATATAAAAAAAACAAGCTATAAAAAAGACTATGAAGGTCTCTGTGATATGGCTCAAGAGTTGAAAATCAACAAGATTGTTGTTGCACTCACCGAAAAAAGAGGTGAATTTCCTACAAAAGAACTGTTAAAGTGCCGGGTAAGCGGTATAGAGATCATTGAAGGGACCAGCTTCTACGAGATGCTTTCAGGTAAGCTTATTGTTACACAACTTAATCCCTCATGGCTAATTTTTTCCAAAGGTTTTCACAAATCGCGTATCAGGCGTTTTTTAAAGCGTACCATGGACCTGATTTTTTCCGTTGCTTTGCTTATCTTACTTTCACCGGTGATTCTTGTAACCGCTGTTTTAATCAAAATCAATTCAACAGGACCGGTTATTTTTTTACAGGAGAGGGTAGGGAAAAACAAAAGGACATACTTGGTCTATAAGTTCCGTTCAATGATTGCAGATGCTGAAAGAGAAAGCGGGCCTGTTTGGGCCAAAGATAATGACTGCAGGATAACACGCGTTGGAAAAGTTATTCGTAAATGGCGTGTCGATGAGATCCCTCAGCTTTGGAATGTATTAAAAGGCGATATGAGTTTTGTGGGCCCGAGGCCGGAGCGGGAATTTTTTGTGAAAAAACTAGAAGATATTATTCCATACTTTGGAGAACGTTTTTCGGCAAAACCCGGCATAACAGGATGGGCTCAGGTTTGCTACGGCTACGGTGCATCTGTGGAAGATTCAATGGAAAAGCTTAACTATGATCTGTTCTACATCAAAAATATGTCCATTTTCATGGATTTGATGATCATCATGCGCACCATAAAAATCGTGCTTTTCGGCAAAGGCGCGAGATAGAATTTAATGGGACACCCCAGTACCATCTGCCGGAGCTACGGGGCAGGCAGATTTATACAGATGAACACGGATAAAAAAAAGTATTTCATTTTTTGGACACAGACTAACCTGCCATGCGAGGTACGGGCCGGTCTAAGAATGCATAGTTATAAATATTATCTGTGTAGATCTGCGAAAATCTGCGTCCTATAAACAATTTAGATATAAAATCAACCTGTTAATATGCATGCTCCGATGTAATTGACAAGGCGGAGCTGTATAAACGCTTTAATTACATTTAGCATTTTCCATACATTTCCATTAGCGTAAATTTGCGGTTAAAAATCAAACCACGGATGAACACGAATAAACACAAATTAAAAAAGAGCAAAGAAGCATTACAAATTTAGGTATGTTATTTAGATATTAATGTCCATCTGTGTCCATTTGCGGTTAAATAAAACGAATGAATTTAAAATTTAGCAGAGCACTTGTTACCGGTGGAGCAGGGTTTATCGGCTCTCACCTTGTCGACGGCTTGCTGTCGGAAGGATGCGAAGTGGCGGTGCTTGACAACCTTTCAACAGGCCGTCTTTCTAATCTAAGTCATATCAAGGACCGTATTACATTTTATAAAGCCGACATTCGTGATCGGGAACCATTAGAAAAAGCGGCAAGAGACTGCGACGTTGTATTTCACCATGCGGCCG
>QMMZ01000134.1 GCA_003647525.1 Deltaproteobacteria bacterium
TATACTTTAAGCTCGATTAGCCGTTCCTCAAGATCAAATTTGTCCAGTTCCTTCGACATTCATAATTCCCTGTTCGACATTCGACATTCAAAAAATGCCCTTTACTATCTTATTAATTACTTTTTTGTATTGCACCCAATCTCCCCAAATTACTATCAAAGCCTTATAAAATTTGAAAATTAAATTGAATTAGCTTAAAAGTCAAAACAATTTTTTTGACATAAATTTCTTATTATGTAACAGTTCAGCCACTAAGGCACAAATAAGAGAGCTAAACTATTACCTTTTATAATGATAATGAAAAAAAGGGTTATTGTTGGTATGAAAGAAATAAATATAGGTTTACTCGGTTATGGTACGGTTGGTACAGGTACTGCAAAAATTTTTATTGAAAGCAAAGATCTTATAAGCTCACGGGTTGGAACTGCTCTGAATCTGAAACGTATTGCCGACATAGATATTAATAGAGACAGAGGAATAAAATTCAATGAGGGCGTTCTGACTACCGATGCTTTAGGAGTTGTTGACGATTCAGAAATCGACATTATTGTCGAGCTGATTGGAGGAGAGGGAATTGCGAAGGACTTAATTTTAAGAGCCATTAATAACGGAAAGCATGTCGTTACTGCAAATAAGGCGCTTCTTGCAAGCTACGGCAATGCCATATTCAAGGCAGCAGATGCAAAAGGTGTTGATCTTGCCTTTGAAGCAAGTGTTGGCGGGTGCATACCGATTATCAAAACTTTGCGTGAGACCCTGGTCGGGAACCAGATTAATTCAATGATCGGTATTTTAAACGGTACATGCAATTATATCCTTTCAAAAATTACAGATGATAAGAGCAGCTTTGAAAACGCTCTGTCCGAAGCACAAGCGAAAGGATTTGCAGAGGCGAATCCAACTCTGGATGTGGAAGGCATTGACACAGCTCACAAACTAGCCATATTGTCATCACTTGCCTATGGAATGGAAATCAATCTTAACGATATTTATATTGAGGGAATTTCTGGGATTAACCCCCTTGATATTGAGCTCGCTGGACAGTTTGGATACAGGATAAAACTCCTTGCGATCAGCAAAAACAGGGGAAATAAAGTCGAAACAAGAGTACATCCTACTATGATTCCCTTTGACAATCTTCTTTCCAATGTCAACGGCGCGTTAAATGCAATTGCAGTGTCCGGCGACGCGGTGGGTAATATAATGCTTTACGGGCATGGAGCTGGCATGATGCCTACTGCCAGCGCTGTAGTCAGCGATACGGTTGATCTTGCACGCAATCTTTTATCCGGCGCCAGAAAAAGAGTCCCTTTGCTTTCATACCAAATGGAAAACATTAAAAAAATTCCTGTTATGTCTATTGACGAAATCTTTACTAACTATTATTTCAGGTTCTCGGTACTGGATCAGCCCAGCGTACTTTCGAAGATATCAGGCATTTTAGGCGATCATGGAATCAGTATTAAGTCTGTCCATCAGAAAGGACGAAAATCAAAAGGTTCGGTTCCAATAGTCATGCTGACACATCTCGCCGGAGAAGCCGGCGTAAAAAAAGCTTTGTCTGAAATTACTTCCCTTGAGATTGTAAAAGACAAACCGGTTCTTATACGAATCGAGGATGAAAACAGTCAGGATTAATGTGATAACAGTTTACGGTTTACGGTTAACAGTTGACGGTTAAAATGTTCTGCCCTATGCATTCCTACGCTGGAGCATGGAGGAACGAAAAAAAGCGTGACCTGCAAACCGGCAACCGTAAACCGACAACCGTAAACCATGAACCGTTAGGTAAAAATATGTATATTGTCTGCTCAGATTTGGAAGGAGTTCTTGTCCCTGAAATATGGATAAATGTAGCCCAAAAGACCGGTATTAAGGAACTTGAACTGACTACGCGTGATATACCTGATTATGATGTATTGATGAAAAAAAGACTTTCCATTCTTCATAAACATGGCCTGAAAATAGATGATATTAAAGAGGTTATAGATTCCATGGAACCGCTTGAAGGTGCAGTGGAATTTCTTGAGTGGCTTCGATCATGCGTCCCGGTGATAATTGCCTCAGATACATTTGTTCAATTCGCAGGACCTTTAATGAAAAAACTTGGATGGCCAACTCTTTTTTGTAATTCTTTGCAAATAAATCCTGACGGCTCAATTAATGGGTATGCCCTACGCCTGCAAGACGGCAAGCGGCGGGCGATATTATCTCTAAGAAACCTTAATTATAAAACGATAGCTGTCGGCGACTCATATAACGATGTTTCCATGCTCAAAGAAGCTGATACAGGTATTTTTTTCCGCCCGCCTGATAATATAAAAAATGAGTTCCCCGAACTTACTGCATCATATTCATATGAAGAGTTAAAAAACATTATCCAAAAAATTATTTAGTGCCCGAACAAAAACTAGAAAATTTTTTCAAGTTCAAGGAAGGCGCAAATTTTAACCGCAGGAATACATGGGGTATTTTGAGGATTAAAATTTGCGCCTGACGCAGAAATTGGGAAAATTAGCAGTTTTCGTTCAGGCACTAGTTAGGACATTATGATAACCTATAGAATAACATATCGTGTAATTTACGGTGATACGGATAATATGGGTGTTGCCTATTATTCAAATTACTTGCGCTGGTTTGAAATGGGTCGCACAGAATTTTTTAGATATCTGGGACTTACTTACAAAAAAATTGAAGAAAGGGGAATTTTTCTACCTGTCTCAGAGGTCTATTGCAAGTATTTATACCCTGCACATTACGATGATATTCTGATAATAGAAACTTCTTTAGACACAAGCGTTAAAGCTAGTATGAACTTTAATTATCTCATATTAAGTGAACAAGGGAATACAATACTTGCAAAAGGAAAAACCAGGCATGCCTTTACTGACCGTAGCGGTCAAGTAGTCCGTCCTCCGAAATTATTAACGGAACTTATTGCAAAAAGTGCCTAATAAAAAGTGCCTAAAGTGAGCTAAAGTGCCTAAAGTGAGCTAAAGTGCCTAAAATGCCTAAAGTTGTGGTACGCCTTCGGCGTGCTAATTGATAACATCGGAATGGAAACTGTTACACTTCCCTATGCATTAATGATTCAAGAAATCTTTATATAAAATGGCAGAATACCTTAACTTTAGGCACTTTAATATACTTTAGCTCACTTTAGGCACTTATAGTTCGCACCGAAGGGCGCTAATTTATAATATATTTAAACATAATGGGTTTTGTAACCGTGAACCGTTATTGGATTTTATGAATACATACATATCAAATTTTAATAAATGCAAAATCCTCGTTGTCGGAGATTTGATGGTCGATGAATATTTATGGGGAGATGTTGACCGGATATCACCTGAAGCACCTGTCCAGGTAGTATCGGTCAAAAATGAAAATTATACCTTAGGCGGGTCCGGCAATGTTGTAAATAATCTTGTTGAACTTGGCGCAAAAGTGTCAGTAATAGGTATAACCGGCACTGACAGGCACGGCAACCTGTTGCTAAAAGAGTTAAATGAAATAGGGGTCGATATAACAGGCGTTGTTCAGGAACCCGGCAGGCCAACTACAAGGAAAACAAGAATTATTGCCGCAAATCAGCATGTGCTCAGAATAGACAGGGAAACAAAAAGAGAAATATCAGCCAAAACTTTTGAACTCCTCGCAGAATTTATTAAAGAAAAAATCTCCGCAACTGATCTGGTTCTGATTTCCGATTACGGAAAAGGACTTATAACAAAATCCTTGCTTTCAAAACTGATCGAATCTGCTGAAAAGCACAAAAAAATAACGATTGCTGATCCAAAAGGACTCGATTTCTCTAAATATTCAGGGATATCATTGCTTACTCCAAACAGAAAAGAAGCAGCGCTTGCCGCTGGAACTGAAATTTCAGACGAATCAGCTCTCATAAAAGCAGCAAATAAAATCCTTGATACTGTTAGCATAGACAACCTGCTTATCACATGCGGCAAGGACGGTATGATTCTTTTTGAAAAGAACAAAGAAGCTTATAAAATCAGAGCGAAAGCCAGGCAGGTCTATGACGTTTCAGGGGCAGGAGATACTGTACTCGCTGTTATAGGGCTCGCATTGGCATCAGGAGCATCATTAAAAGATAGCGCAGCCATAGCAAACACTGCTGCCGGAATTGTCGTAGGCAAAGTTGGAACTGCCACTGTTTCAAGCAAAGAACTTGCATCAGCATTAACGCCCTATTCTGATTACACTATATTTAAACAAAAAACATTAACTGAACTTGAATCAATAACAAAAGAATTGAAAAAAAACGGCAAAAAAATTGTTTTGACTAACGGCTGTTTTGATCTGTTACACTCAGGTCATATCATGCTTTTTTCTGCTTCAAAACAGCTTGGTGATATTCTTATAGTTGCCATTGACGATGATGCTTCAGTAAAATCGCTTAAGGGGCCGGGAAGACCTGTAATTAGTGAAAGTGAGCGTGTCAAAATGCTTGGCGCACTTGACAGCATTGATTATGTTGTAGTCTTTTCTTCAAACGAACTTACAAAACTTATTCAAATCATACAGCCTGATATACTAACAAAGGGCAGCAATTATAGTTCTGAAGAAGTTTTTGGACACGAACTTGTCGAACACTATGGCGGAAGAGTTGCCCTTATTCCTGTAATAGAAAATATTTCATCGACCAGTATAATTAATAATATCAAGAGAGATCTTTGAAAAACAATGCATAACAATATGTTATTTTTGCAGGAAAAACCGCAAGGCATATTTTTCAAGGTCTTTGTTCAACCAAAATCTTCAAAAAATATGATTACAGGAATTTACGGTGATGCAATTAAAATCAAGCTCACAGCTCCTCCGGTAGATGGCGCCGCCAACAAAATGTGCATTAAATTTCTTGCAAAATGCTTTAAGGTTCCAAAGACATCATTAGAAATAATATCAGGGCACACCGGCCGGACTAAGTACGTGCTTTATAAGCAAAAACATAATAATAAAGACAGACGGGAAGACATTGAGCGTTTCAAGAAGGTGTTTGAACAGTTATTAAATGCTAAAAAAACAGCTTGACATTCTTTCTTAATATATCTATTTTGTTTTTTTCATTGATGCGGGGTGGAGCAGTATGGTAGCTCGTGGGGCTCATAAGCCGCAGGTAAGAGGTTCAAATCCTATCCCCGCTACCAGGATGATATCAAGGGCTTAGATAATTTTCTAAGCCCTTTTTTGTTTTATTTTATTTACAACCATTAAAATTATTATAAAGACCGAGAAAAAACATGAGTTTCGAAAATTTGGATTTAATTGACGAGTTATTAAAAGCGGTTAATGAACTCGGGTTTGTTGAACCCACGCCCATCCAGACAGATGCAATTCCTGAAATTATTGGAGGGGACAGGGATCTTGTAGGGCTTGCCCAGACCGGAACAGGCAAAACAGCAGCTTTTGGTTTACCTATGATCCAGCTAATTGATTTTGCTCTGAAACATACTCAAGGAGTAGTGATTTGCCCCACCAGGGAACTCTGTATGCAGATTTCAGATGATATTAAAAAATTGTGCAAATATGTAAAAGGTGCAAAGGTTGCTGCCGTTTATGGCGGCGCCAGTATTGAAAATCAGAGAAATCAAATTAAAAAAGGCGCTCAAATTATTGTGGCAACACCAGGGAGATTGCTTGATCTTATTAATAGAAAAATAGCAAAGCTTTCTAATGTCTCATATGTGGTTCTTGATGAAGCGGATGAAATGCTCAATATGGGATTTCAGGAAGATATAGATGCCATTCTTAAAAATACGCCGGCTCAGAAAAGAACCTGGCTGTTTTCCGCAACAATGCCCAATGAAGTTGCAAGAATTGCAAAAAGATATATGAAAAATCCAGTTGAAATAACCGTAGGGAAAAAAAATAGTGGCGCTGAAAATATTTTGCATGTGAATTATATCGTTAAAGAAAAAGACAGGTATCAGGCCTTAAAACGAGTTATTGATTATTACCCGGATATTTATGGCCTTGTGTTTTGTCGCACGCGAAAAGATACACAGGAAATAGCGGAAAAACTGATCAAAGACAGCTATAATGCCGAAGCCCTTCATGGTGACCTTACTCAGGCGGTACGAGATAAAGTCATGAGCAGATTTAAAACCAAATCCATTCAGATCCTTATTGCAACAGATGTTGCTGCCCGCGGGATAGATGTTCAGGATATCACCCATGTCATTAACTATAAACTCCCCGA
>QMMZ01000135.1 GCA_003647525.1 Deltaproteobacteria bacterium
CAACGATAACTGCAAAGGCTCTCATCTTAGAATTAATTTCCCATAAATATTCGAGAGCCTTTATTAATGTAATTTTCCCCAATCCTTGGCCATGGTACTTCAAATGAACAGCCATTTGTGCAAGTAGAAACACAGGCACAGGGTAACGAGGTAACTTTTTTGCAAGTGCTTCCGGTAGCGTGTCTCTTCTAATAGAGCTTGGTGCAATTGTATAAAATGCGCAGATGGGATATTTACCATCATAAAGTGGGGCGGAATCTGGTAGCAGCATAGTTTTGCTTATTCCTACCTTCATATGTTTGGCTGCCTGGGTTTGAATGAATACGTTTAATTCGGCTTCACCGCAATCAAATGAAGCTCGATCATGGATAGCTTTGTCAAGCTCGACAAATTCAGAAGCCCAACTCATTTAATACCTTGTTTTTTTGTATAAGCTGCGGCGTCCAGCAAAGCTTTATTTGGGGTTCGCGTTTCTTCGCATGCACTCATAAAACGATCGAAAATATCATTTTCAATAGTTATACTTTCATGCTGAGCAATCACTTTAGTAGCATTATTATCTATAAGTCTGACAACATACTCAGTGAGACTCTTCAATCCAAGCAAAGCAGATGCTTTTTCTGCTTTTGCTTTAATTTCTTCATTTAGCCTCATATCGAGGCGAGCAGTAACCATTCTCAATCTCCTCATTGATATTATTCAGTTAAACTCCTTACTTACATAATAAATATAAGGCTCATTGATAATTTTGTCAAGAAGTACGGAAAAATTCCGTACAAATACATTATCTCAGAGTTTATTCAGACTCCATCTAATGTCTCCGCATCACCATTTGTTTCTAAAAGTCTTCAGCCTTCAGCCTATCCACCTTAAACATCAAGCGTTCCGATAATATCCGTAACCTTTTGTATATTATTTTTGATAAGAAATTTTTCAATGCCTTCAATTATATCTATGGTGGCATTTGGGTTAATAAAATTAGCAGTACCGACCTGAACAGCTACAGAGCCGGCTATCAAAAATTCAAGAGCATCCTCTGGTGTCATAATTCCACCAACACCGATTACCGGAATATTTACTTTCTGAACAACCTGCCAGACCATACGAAGAGCTACAGGCCTGATCGCAGGGCCGGAAAGGCCTCCAGTAATATTAGCAAGCTTTGGCCGACGGGTTTCAATGTTTACGGCCATGCCGGTAATAGTATTTATCAATGATACGGCGTCAGCGCCCGCCGCTTCCACACTTCTTGCGATCTCTGTAATATCGGTTACATTCGGCGATAGTTTAACCATAAGAGTTTTTGCTGTGCTTTCTCTAACAGCTTTGACAACATTAAACGCTGATTCAGGATCAACACCAAAGGCCATGCCACCTGCTTTTATATTAGGGCATGAAATATTGACCTCAATGCCCGGTATTCCATCAATATCATCTATTCGTGATGCAAGCTCCGCATATTCGACAATATCCTTCCCATAAATATTTACAAAGACAGGTGTTGCAAGTGTTTTTAAAAAAGGAAGCTTTTCCTGCAAAAAAACTTCAAGGCCAACGTTTTCAAGACCAATTGCATTCAGCATACCACAAGGCGTTTCAACGATTCTTGGAGGTTTGTTGCCCTTTGAAGCTTCAATTGATAAACCTTTTACAATAATTGCTCCAAGACGATTTAAATCAACAAGTTCCTCGAATTCTCTTGCATATCCGAATGTGCCGGATGCTGTCATTACAGGGTTCTTAAGCTTTATCTTTCCAATTTTGACTTCAAGATCAGGGTTTTTTTCCATAATAGCATCCTTAGTTAATATAATATTTTATAAAATATATATTGATAGATATCAAGACACTGTTTTAAGATATATAGAATCATAAGTCGCATAATGTATAAAATATGATTAATTCCATTATAGTCGGGGGGTTTTAATGGGCCATAATATCAACCATGATAAAAAGTATCGACTTCTGCAACAAAGATTGGATCGTAATATTACTGGTGCTCCCGAGTCCCCAGTATTTATGAAGATATTGAAACTCCTGTTTTCTCCAGAACAAGCAGAACTCGCCAGAAAAATTCCACAGCAGCCGGTTTCTCTGAATGCTCTTTCAAAAAAGCTGTCTATAGATTGTAAAGAACTTGACGAAAAATTGACTGAAATGGCGCAAAAAGGTCTGGTAATAGATCTTGAACATAATGGTGAGCGTTATTTTGTCCTTGCACCGGTCGCAATAGGTTTTTTTGAGTTTACTTTTATGCGTACCCGCAATGACATGCCCATGGCAGAGTTAGCCCGTTTATTCGACCAATATATGGAACAGGAAGATAAATTTGCTCACTCGGTCTTCCAGGGACAAACACAAGTAGGTCGCTCACTTGTATATGAAGAGGCTATTCCTGAATGCGATCATACTGAAATACTTGACTGGGAGCGCGCAAGTCATATTGTGAAGTCAGCAACTGCTGTTGGAGTATCGTTATGCGTGTGCCGTCATAAAGCAAGTCTTCTGGGGAAAAATTGCAACCGCCCTAAAAGAACGTGCCTTTCTCTAAACTTCGCTGCAGAATCAATGATACGTAGCAAGCTTGCCCAACAAATTACAAACACCGAAGCAATGAAAATTCTTGAAAAAAGCAAGGAGGCTGGCTTGGCTCAAACCGGAGACAATGTTCAGCGCAAGGTAGCCTATATATGTAACTGCTGTGGCTGCTGCTGCGAGATGATGCAGGCAATAAAAATTTTTGACATCCGCAATGCAATTGTAACCTCAAACTGGATAATGGAAATAGACCTTTCCAGATGTAATGGATGTGGAAAATGCGCAAATGCATGCCCTATAAATGCAATAGAGATAATTCAGGAAGGTGAGGGAAAAAATAAACGAAAAAAAGCTGTCTGTGATGAAAACTTGTGCCTGGGATGTGGTGTATGCTACTCCGTCTGCGAGTTTGGAGGGATTACCATGAAACCTCGTATACAAAGGGTATATACCCCTGAAACCATATTCGACCGTTTTGTATCTATGGCAATTGAACGTGGTAAACTGGCAGATCTTATCTTTGAGGCACCTGAACGGCTCAGCCATCGTGCAATGGGACGGCTCATACATGTCCTCGAAAATTCCTCTCCTTTTAAGGTTGCAATGTCGGTCAAGCCATTGCGATCTGTTTTCCTGAATGCAGTTGTTAAGGGGGTAAAGTGGAAAACCGGAGAACTTACTAAAGTCATTAGTTAATCGAAAAATAGTTTAACTCAAATAACAAATTTCTTGACATATAAATAATAATACTTAATCTTTTTTGAGCATATTCTCATAACGGAACCTTTATGGATGGTAAGACCTAAAAAAAATCGTATTGTTGCATTCAAGCCGGACGTCAGCTATTTCAAGCCAAGAGGCATACCAATGATAGACTTGTCAGAAGTCCATCTAACTGTTGACGAACGTGAATCAATAAGACTTGCGGATCTCATTGGGGTGTCACATGAAGAAGCAGGCAAGCGTATGGGAGTATCCAGAGCAACATTCGGCAGAATTGTCCAGCGCGCACGAAAGGCTGTTGCAGATGCACTTATTAACAGTAAGGCTATTAAAATAGAAGGCGGCAATTACAGCTTAATCGGCGACAAAAAAATATTTATATGCATTAATTGTGATAACAGGTGGGAAGAACCCCTTGGTACAGGAAGGCCCCAAAAGTGTCCTGCCTGCAATGATAAAAATTTTTACAGAATCAGAGATAAGGAGGTAATTTGAAATTATGAAAATTGCTGTTACATCTTCAGGTAAAAATCTGGAATCTAATGTTGATCCTCGCTTTGGAAGAGCAGCTTATTTTATTATTGTTAATCCTGAGACCATGGATTATGAAGTCATAGAAAATATACAACATCTTAACCTTCCCCAGGGAGCCGGCATACAGGCCGGCCAGACAATTGCCGGGAATAATGTTGATATTCTGCTTACAGGCAATTGCGGACCTAAAGCGTTTAATGTATTACAGAGCGCTGGCATAAAAATTATAACTAATGTGAAGGGAAGAGTTCTCGACGCAATTTCTATGTACAAAAAAGGCGAATTGGAGACTACAAATGGACCTAACGTGGAAGGACACTGGGTATAAGAAACGTAACCGTTCACGGTTGTCGGTTCACAGTTTACAGTTTTTTCAATGAGCTATGGGCATCCTTCATGATCGTATAAAAGTAGTTGACACTTTAGAAAACTCGCAAGTGAACCGTAAACCATGAACCGTAAACCGTAATTTAGGAGATATGTATAATGGATGAATGTCAAAAGACTGGTTGCAGTATTTCTGATCAAAAAAATTTACAAGATGCTCTAGAGGTATCTGTTAAAGGCTCTTTAAACAAAATAAAAAATAAAATAATCGTCATGAGCGGAAAGGGTGGTGTGGGCAAGACCAGCGTTTCAGTGAACCTTTCCATAGCTTTAGCAAACAAGGGTTTTAAAGTTGGACTTATGGATGTTGATTTACATGGGCCCGATATTCCCAGAATGCTTGGATTTAAGGGTATGCTGGACTTGAGTAAGAATCAGAAGCTGAATCCAATGAAATACTCTGAAAACCTGAAGGCTGTTTCAATTGAATCACTTACATCAGACAAGGATGATGCAATAATATGGAGAGGCCCGATTAAACATTCTACAATCAAGCAGTTCATCGGAGATGTAGAATGGGGCGAACTCGACTATTTAATTATTGACTCCCCTCCCGGTACCGGAGATGAGCCGCTGTCAGTTGTACAGACGATTCCGGATGCAAAGGCTATAATAGTTACAACACCTCAGGAAATTTCTCTTGCCGACGTAAGAAAATCTATCAGCTTCTGCAAAACAGTAAGTATGAAAATCCTGGGACTTATCGAAAACATGAGCGGTTTTACATGCCCTCATTGCGGTGAAAAACTCGAACTGTTTGGATATGGTGGTGGAGAAAGGACCGCAAAGGAAGCAGAATTAAAATTTCTGGGAAGAATTCCGTTTGACCTGAACGTTGTCTCCTGCTGCGATTCCGGCACCTCTATCCAGGATAAATATAAAGATTCCCAGGTAACCAAGGCCTTTTTAAGTATTGCTGATATAATATCTGAAATAAAACAGGAGAAAAAAAACAGAGGAGATAATACAATGAAATTTGCTATACCTTTAGCTGATGGCAAACTGACTGCTCACTTTGGCCATTGTAAAGAATTTGCGTTTATAGATGTTGAAGAAAATATAATTAAGAAAAAAGAAATCATGGTACCACCTCCTCACGAACCGGGTGTACTTCCCAGGTGGCTGCACGAACAAGGTGTTAATGTAATAATAGCAGGAGGAATGGGAAATAAAGCACAGGTTCTTTTTAATGAACAAGACATAAAAGTGGTTACAGGAGCGCCGCCTCTTGAACCTGAAGAGCTTATTAACAGCTATTTAAACAATGCTCTCGTGACAGGTAATAATCTCTGCGACCATTAGCCCGAAAATTTCACAACAAATATCATAACCGTTCACGGCTTGAAACTCGAAATTGGAAAGTAGAAATTGGGGAGAGATTAAAAAGGAGAAAAATCATGGAGGATTTGACCAAAAGTATTGTTATTCCACTGGATGGTTCCAAGAATTCTTTGAGATCACTGGAGTATATTAATCTTATCTACGGGCCAGGTCATAACCTTGAAGTAAGCCTCATTCACATTCTCCCCTCTTTGCCGCCAATATTAACAGATAATAAATCAATGGATAAAAAAAGCCGGGCCAGGTTGAAGTCTGTAGAAAAAAAGAACGAAGAGATGGCTGAACAAATTTTATCAGAAGCCAAAAATATACTTCTAACCAAAGGTTTTAATGAAGAAAAAATTAAAACGTGCTGTCAAAAAAGAGGGATTACCGTTGCTCAGGATATCTGCAACTGTGCGTCAATTAAACAGGTAGATACTATACTTCTGACCAAGCGGGGAAGAACTGAAATAAAAAGTTTTTTTATGGGTGAAGTCTCCACCAGGCTGGTTGAATACCGCAGAAATAATCCGGTATGGATATTAGAAGGTGGTATTGATTCAAAAAATGTGCTGGTCTGCGTTGATAACTCCGAAAACGCTCTAAGGGCTGTTGATCACGTCGGTTTCATGCTCTCCGGAACCGATTGTCATATAACCATTTTTCACACCATGAAGCATTTAAGCCGTTTTGTTCCCATGCAGGTACTTGA
>QMMZ01000136.1 GCA_003647525.1 Deltaproteobacteria bacterium
GTATGTTTTCATAACCCGATGATGTGGTTAAAAAGTAGTTGAATTATGAGCATGGAGTCAGAAAAATACGCCCGATATTGTAACCTGCTGATTTATATCAAGAATAAAATTAAACAAATAGTAATTTTTTTAAGCGAATGAAAAGTTAATAGCTTAATCAAGGCAACATTAGATAGATTAAAAATCTATATAAATTAAGGTATATCACGATGACAGTGAATTGCACTCGTGAATCTGTGCATTACCGCATTGAAGAATACAAGCAGTTAAGAGAGGAAATAAGACAGAGGGATAGCTCAATGACAAAGATCTTTCACACAGGTTTAATCGCAAACATATCATTGATTTCTGCAATATCGGCATTTTACTTTAAAATGTTCATTGACGGCACATCTTCTATGTCTGCTCTTTTTTCCTATTTTTTCTTAGCACCTATTTTGTTGATAATTACGTTGATGTCTGTGATAATTGCACATAGACAAGACATAAGGAAAATTGCCTCATACCTACAAGTTTTTTATGAAGAAAACAAATGCGGTCCAACCTGGGAAACAGCCCATAATGAAATGGCAAAATATAATCCAGAGGAAGCGCACGATTTTGTTCCTTCTTCTCTTTGGTGCTTGTTTTTCATATGCATAGCTCTTTTTATTGTTAGTTTACATCTTACAGGCAATAAGTTTGTTTCTTTGCACACCCTTGTTCCATTGCCATTTATAATTGTAATGACTGGGTTGCATATAAGATATTCAGATAGCAAAGAGAACTTTTATAAAAAATATTTGAATGCATGGAGAAAAATATTCAAAAATATGAAAATGGCCAATAAACAGCCATAACGCATTGACTCCGACAGGGAAAGCCGGGGCATTTTTTGCTATAGCGAAGTCTTTCGCAAAACTCGCTTTTACCAATATATAGTTGGCTTTCCCTGCCGGTCATGCGCGACGTTATCTTCTTTAACGTAACCAGCTATTTGTTTGTAAATAGACTATACTACGGACTTGTTTTCCTCCAACAATGAACCACCCCGCCGCAAGCGGACGGGGTATCAAACAAAAGGTAATTTTTTTTTGAAGCGCCCCAAGGGGACGGTGTATTAAACCCGAGCTACGCAATGAAACTTGTAACATAGTAAGATGTTAAAAAATTAAAAAAGGATATATATTTGAAACATAGCTACCTCCATAAAGAACCTGTGACCACCGCATTACTTCTTGCAGCCGGAATAGGCAGCCGCCTTTATCCATTGTCACAGAATGCCCCTAAATGCCTAACGATAGTCAGTGGCGTGTCGATACTTGAACGTTTGATCTCAAATCTGAGTCAGCATGGTTTCAAACGTCTGGTCATTGTTACCGGGTATCTGGAAAATTGTATTAAGGATTTTTTGGGAAATCAGATAGGTGGCATCGCAATCGACTATATTTTCAGTCCGCTATACAAAACAACCAATAATATCTATTCTCTCTGGATGGCGCGTGAAATTATCAATGAGCCATTCCTGCTCATTGAAAGTAATCTTGTGTTTGATGGATCACTTCTGAAATCCATGCTGTATCCTAATAGAATAGCTGTTGCCAAGATGCAACCGTGGATGGATGGGACATATGTTACAATCAATCAATCTCAACAAGTTGAAGCATTTTTTAAGAACAACGAAGCCTCCCTTACTGTGGATTCATATAAAACAGTTAATATTTATTGCATTTCGCTTAGTTCGTGGCGCTGTATTGTAAAAAAATTAGATCAGCATATTTCAGATGGTAAAACAAACGATTATTACGAAATCATCTTTAAAGACATGATTACTGATGGCAGCCTCTATTTTGATATGGTCTCTTTTGACAGCAAGCCATGGTATGAAATAGACACTATCGAAGATCTGGCCAAGGCTGAGAAACTGTTTCCATTATACAATCAGCCAGCCCCTAAAACTGTTCCTGTTTTATAACCTGTTTTTTGCGCTATGCAATTGAACCATGGCGCAACACCGAATATTACCCAAAAAAATAACAAGAATTGCAGATGACACAAAACAATTATAAAACTCAATCTGAAAAGTATGACTTCATCTCTGGCCAACATGGTGGTTATTATCGATATGATTTTGTAGATCATGCCTATCTTTATAATCTTTATTTCCCACCAGAGGCTATTTTCACAAACTTTAAAGATCAAATTCACGAACTTGTTCTGAATTATCCAGTGGCACAAGATGCCTTAGACGGACTTATTGGCAAAATAATTAACCAACCTGCAGAAAGAATTGTTGTGGGAAACGGAGCTGCTGAATTAATTAAAATAGTATCCGGTCATATATCAAACAAGTTAATCGTGCCTGTGCCTTCTTTTAATGAATATGCCAATGCTGCCCCTTCAGGAAAAATAGTTGAGTTCCCGCTTGAATTTCCATCCTTCCAAATAGATGTTGATAAATTTGCTATGGAAGCAATCAGGGTAAAAGCTGATGTAGCTGTTGTGGTAACGCCTAACAATCCGACATCTATGCTAATTAGCAAGCCGGACCTCATTCGTCTTGTAAAAAAACTTAAAACTAATAACTGCATGCTCATTATTGACGAATCCTTTTTAGATTTTGCCGAGAATAATGATCTGATTAGTATGGAACAAGAAATCGCAAAACACCAAAATGTAACAATTTTCAAAAGTATGAGCAAAGCCTACGGTATCTGTGGGCTTAGAATCGGGTATATGTTGACTGCAAATTCACAATTTGCAGAAACGGTGAGAGATGGCGTGCATATCTGGAATATTAATGGGTTTGCAGAAGAATTTTTACGGCTTTTACCAGCTTACAAACAAGAATTTATTGCAAGCTGTAAACAAGTGCGAACTGACAGAGATGGCTTGTATAAAAAATTGTGCAGCATTGACGGTATGACTGTTTTTAAACCTGATGCAAACTTTATTTTTTGTCGCCTACCTGATTTTGCGCAAAGTGCTCCAGAAATCACGAAAAAATTATTTATTGAACATAATATGTATATAAAAGATTGTGCTGGCAAAACTCAACCTGATTCAGATCGTTATCTGCGTATTGCCAGCCGTACAGAAATCGAAAATTGTAACTTAGTTGAAGCGCTAATCCAGGTAATGGACTTAGGGCTCGCTCAACAAACCGACAAGCATAAAAATAATGACAAATCCTAAACCACATGTGCCCACAATGCTTTATTTCGCCAGGGATCTTCCTAATGTTTGTTCCCTTGCAGGTCTGTTGTGTGCAGTTCTTGGTATTTACTACGCGATTTTGGGCATTTTTCCTGTCGCAATAATTGGAGTTCTGTGGGCAGTTTTATTTGACTGGGCTGACGGAATCATTGCTCGACAAATTAAGGGGAGAACCGATCACCATCAAGCCATTGGGGGGCAGCTTGATTCTCTGATTGATATTGTAAGTTTTGGAGTATTTCCATCTGTTTTTCTCTTAAGCTATGGCAAGTTCAGTCTTTGGTTCCTGCCGGGAGCATTTTTTATTGTTGCTGTTAGCGCTATACGATTGAGTTACTTCAATGTTTTCGGTCTGATTGACGACAAAACCTACATGGGACTGGCGTTAGATAATAATATTATTATTTTTGCTTTTGTGTTTTTATTTGAAGGCTTTATTAATCATAAAGTGTTTTCAATAATCATTTACGCACTTTTGATGGTAATGTTGGTGTTTAATTTAGCTCCTGTAAGAACTCCCAAGTTCGGTGGGAAATGGTTTTATGTTCTTATCGCTTACACGTTAATATTGACAGTTATCTACGGCTTTTTGTATTGGAACAGAATTTAATAAAAGAATTAAAAAATCTGGTAAATTGAGTAGATTAAGAATCCTTGGAAATATTTTGGTTGAGAAAGGCCATTTTGAAAAAGAGTCGATGGATTTTCTAAATATTTTAGTAGATGAGGATAAAACAGGAGATTTTTATACTGCAATTGGAGAATAGCACCAAACAAGAACCTAAGTGCCTGAAAACAGATAACAAATCGTTCAACCAGACCCGCGGGCACGCGCGTTTTTTTTGAGTTTACCCCAACATTGTGTCACGCTCAAAGTTGGTTGCCAAACTTGTAGGCGGGCTAGTTAACTCGGTCGTTCTGTTTCAATATTTATCTTCTGAGTCGCATTATCTGTTGACAAAAGGCAGGCATTAGCATTATTCATAATATGAAATATTTGAACTGGGATTTTGAAAAAAACGAGATTTTGAAGCATGTGCGCGGAATTTCTTTCGAAGAAATTGCATATCTAATTGAATCAGGTCAGATACTTGGAATTGAGGAGAATCCCGGGCGATCTAATCAAAAAATTTATATTCTGGAAATAGAGAACTATGCTGTTGTTGTACCTTTTATAGAAAACAATGATGAAATTTTTCTCAAAACTGCCTTTCCAAGTCGTAAATATACCAAACGCTACGGTTTAAGGGGGAAATAATGAAAAAATTAAGTCAAAAGGCTTTTAAGCCACTTGATCAGGAAGAAAAAGACTTAATGGAATCAATTGAGCATGAAGAGTGGCGGTCTGTTAAAAATATCAAAATAGAAAAAGAGAAGGCAATCGCTGCGGCCCGAAATACCTTGAAAAAAGACAAGCGTATAAATCTTCGTTTTACTCAAAAAGACTATCACCGAATTCAAATAAAGGCTATTGAAGAAGGGATTCCATATCAAACACTTATTTCCAGTATAGTGCATAAATATTTAAATGGTTCCTTAGCTCCAAAGTCATAGGGGTGAGAACAGAACCATCTGCTTCACTCCCTATGTTCTATCCGGCATCTGTACCATGATTCGGTCGTCTTTCAGCTTGACAGGGTAAGTGTGAATTGGGACGGACTCGCGACGGCGGCATCCATCCAAACAGGGGCGCCTAATACCGGGTGTAACGCTTGCAATCCCGTTCAAATTCTTCTATAATTTCATTAGTAAGCGTAGGTCGAACTTTAGGGATTATTTCCACAAATGTTTCCGTTGTGACACGGTAATCCTCTTTTTTGGCGTATTCCTTCTCAAAAGCGTATTGCCTGACCTTCTGGAAAAGGTACTCGATGTCTGCGGGGGTAAAAAGCGGGATCATGGAGATGATTCTTTCCACGTCTATTTCGCCCCGATTGGTGCTTGACAGATAATACTCAAAAATAGTTCGTCGACCCTGATCATCCAAACCTCCAACCGGAATGACGCAGTCGAAACGACCTGGCCGTAATAGTGCTGCATCGAGCTGCTGGATATAATTGGTGGCACAAATAAGGAGCATTCTTCCGCTCTGTTTTTTCAGCAATGGTACCTGTTTAAGAAACTCGTTTGTAATCGATTTGTCGATACGGGACGCCTGATCCCGGCTGGCTGCGATTTCCTCAAACTCATCTATGAACACCACTGCCTGGTCCACGTTGCGTACCTTTTCCATTAATCGCTTGAGGTTGGCTCCCATGCGATCTTCTCCATCGGCTAATAAGGTGCTGGGGCTGATCTCAATATACCACCATTGAAGAATTCCTGCGATAGCCCGTACAAAGTGGGTTTTGCCGGTGCCCGGAGGGCCGAAAAAAATGATAGTTTTTGGTGAAATGACTCCGTGTTTGAGAGCCAGATCTGTTTCGGTGAGCGGAAGAATTATTCTTTTATTTACGATCTTTTTGGGCGGCTGAGTATCGGATATCGTATTCCAAACCGATCTGTCTATCATCTGGGAACCAAGGTCCTTGAGGAGTCGAATTCTTTCTTCGTCATGAAGATTCTCTTCCATCGGCTCAACGTTTTCGATTAAGTCAATAGATGCAACCTTAATTCCTACGTTCCGGTTCAATTTTTCGGACAGATACCACTTGTGCTGTAAGATCCTTGGCCACAGTTTTCTTGCGATATCCGGCTCGAAATTGTGGCCGGTGCACTTGAAAATCCGTTCTGCGCACTCTTGCCCGCCAGGAATATCTGTCTTTATTTTCATATTTTCCACCTTCAGCCTATCCACCTAAATAGTAACGCCATAATATTTATTATACCATAAAATAAAACGTTTTATACCTGTCTCAATGGTTGTTTCAGGTTTAAAACCAACATCTTTTATCAAATCATCAATATCAGCATACGTAGCAGGTACATCTCCTGGTTGCAGTTCAAGAAATTCCTTTTTAGCTTTTTTGCCGAGTACTTTTTCTATCACACCAATATATTCCA
>QMMZ01000137.1 GCA_003647525.1 Deltaproteobacteria bacterium
CATTCAAAAATCTTATCATTGCCATCAATGGCTTCACCAAAAGCAACTAATATTTTTGCCGGATAAGTTGTTAATTCTCCTTTTGCCAAAATTTAAAGTTTTATTTATGCTTTGATCTAAACTTTATTAATAATAGGTTTTCGTTTTAATTCCAATTGCTTCAACCAGTTTTGAAATTTTATCCAGTTCATTTTTTGAAATTTTCTCCAAGCCTGAAACCGGAGTATCCCTCTCAATTGGATATAGCATTACATATTTTGGATTGATCTCTTTCAAAACTTTCAGCCAGGGGTTTATTTCTTCATCAGTCGTATTATCAATCACTTTTTCACCATACTTTCCACGGATAAACAAAGTTTGAATAACCTGGTTACCATTAAACCGTTTTATGTTGTCGATTATTGTTTTCAATGAAGTTTTAGCATAAGGCTGATTCAATAATCGATATGTTTTTTCAATCACAGAATCAATCTTTAACACATTGTTTTCGATTTTATTCAATGCATCAAAAACAGAACTTTTGTGCAACATTGTAGAGTTAGACAAAACTGTTATTTCCGTTGTAGGAAAATATTTATCACGCAAAGAAATAGTATCATCAATTATTTCAGCAAAATGTGGATGAATAGTAGGTTCTCCATTGCCTGCAAAGGTTATATTATCAGGCGCCTTATCTTGCTTTTTCATTTTGTCCAGAACGTCGTTCAAACGATTATAAATCTCTTCTGGTTTTGGTAAAGGATGTTTTTGGGAGTCTGCTTTAAATGTCCAGCCACATTCGCAATAAATACAATTGAATGTACAAAACTTATAACCAACTGGCAGCAGATTAACCCCAAGTGAGATGCCAAAACGGCGACTATTAACCGGTCCAAAAACGATATCATCAAATAAGAAAGTGGACATATTGAATTGTTTCAATTGCAAAAATAGTTTTTATGGTATAAAAACCAATTATATCAAAAAATATCAGAGAATTCGATTGGATCGAAATAATTTGATAGCCAAACAACATTGTCTAAGATTTTGAGTTATTTTTGCTCCCCATTCTATGGCAATATTAAACGATATAAAAGAACCGATCCAGCCGCACCTGGAAATTTTTGAAAAAAAATTCAAAAACTCCATGAAAAGCAATGTAGCGTTGCTCGACATCATTACACGCTATATTGTAAAGCGCAAGGGGAAGCAAATGAGGCCCATGTTTGTTTTTTTAAGTGGCGGCATGCATGGTGAAATTAATGAATCGACATACACCGCAGCTTCTTTGATTGAATTACTACATACAGCTACACTTGTGCATGATGATGTGGTAGATGATTCAAATGAACGGCGGGGTTTCTTTTCGATCAATGCACTTTGGAAAAATAAAGTAGCTGTTTTGGTGGGTGATTTTTTGCTATCCAAAGGATTATTGTTAGCACTTGATCAGGATGAGTTTCAGTTGTTGAAGATTGTATCCGAGGCCACACGTGAAATGAGCGAAGGTGAATTGTTACAAATTGAAAAAGCCCGCAAACTGGATATCAGTGAAGATATCTATTTTGAGATTATCCGTAAAAAAACTGCTTCTTTAATTGCTTCATGTTGTGCATCTGGAACTCATTCGGTAAATACCAGCAAAGAAACGGTTCAAAAAATGAAACTGTTTGGTGAAAAAGTGGGGATTGCTTTTCAAATAAAGGATGATCTGTTTGATTATGAATTTTCGAACAAAACTGGCAAACCAAACGGGATAGACATCAAAGAACAGAAAATGACTTTGCCATTGATTTACCTGCTCAATAATTCAAGCTGGGCAGAAAAAAGGAAAATCATCAACATTGTTAAAAATCATAATAATAATCCCGACAAGGTAAAGTTTGTAATTGACAAAGTGAACCAGAGTGGAGGCATTGAATATACCAAAGAAAAAATGCAGCTTTACCACAATGAGGCACTTCAAATACTTGATGAATTTCCTGATTCAGACTCAAAAACAGCCCTTAAACAATTGGTCGATTTCACCATCGAAAGAAAGAAATAGTTTCTACTTAAATTTTACTTTTCCTATCACAAAATTTCCTTTGATTGAATCTCAGATATATAACTCATTTTCACAAACTAACTATTTAGAATTATTACATATTGAATATCTAACATTATTGATACTAAATTTATTTGTAGATTTGTTAATGAGTCTATTTTTTATTAACTAAACACAAGGATTATGAGAAATTTTCGAGTTATTTTTATTTTGTTTATTGGTTCATTACTAGTGACCACCTCTTGTAAAAAAGGTGAAGATGATCCCTTTTTATCTTTAAGATCAAGGGATGGACGAATTACAGGAGAATGGTTGATTTCCGATATTGGAGGAAGTGAAACAAATAAAACAGTATATCATAGTGGAATGCTTGAAGGAAATTCCACAACCACAGTAACCAGTCATTCCTTTTCCGGGTTCATATGGACTAGTAGTATAGAAACTACTTTCGTTACCAGTGAAGAAACTACTACAAATACCGATGTTTCCACTATGTATTTTAATGAGAGAATTACAATTGAAAAAGATGGTTTTGTTACATTTAAAAGAATTTATGAAAGTGAGAGTGAAGTTAGTACTACAGGTCACTGGTATTGGGTAGATAGCAATAAGAACAAAATTGGGATTACCTTTGTAATTGAAGGCGAAAGCAGTACATTTAATATTCGTCAACTTAAAAATAAAGAGCTTGTACTCGAGACTAAAGAATCAAGTAATTCCAGTAACAGTACTTCAACACAAAGTTCGGAATCCGAAATTTTCCGTACTTACGAGAAGCAATAAAATTTTTATACCAAATACGAAATTTAATCTAATAAAACAACGGTGCTATTGAATTATTTACTTTATTATTTTCCTACAATAGCTCCAACCTTACTGAATCCTGCTTTATAAAAATAAAAAGCAAAATTGTAAATCCCCAAAGTGACGATCCCCCGTAGGAAATAAAAGGCAGGGGAATCCCAATAACAGGGAACAGTCCAATGGTCATTCCTATATTTACAGCAAAGTGAAAGAAGATAATGGAGGCAACTCCATAACCATATATCCGGCTAAATTTCGATCGCTGTCGTTCGGCTATGAGCACAATCCGGGTGAGCAAAGCAAGGAATAAAATAATGATCACAAAACTCCCCACAAAACCCCACTCTTCTCCTACTGTGCAAAAGATAAAATCGGTACTCTGCTCCGGAACAAAATCAAACTTTGTTTGTGTTCCTTTTAAAAATCCTTTTCCGGCAAAACCTCCGGAACCAATGGCTATTTTCGACTGGTGAATATTATATCCAGCTCCCCTGATATCAGTATCTTTCCCTATCAAAACATTAATACGCCTTTTTTGGTGTGGTTCAAGGATATTTTCAAACGCATAATCCACACTATATACATAACCGGCCGTTAAAATAAATATGCCAATAATCCAGACTAATTTTTTGCGCAGGCCCTTATACAAATAATATATTAGTATCGCATTCGCAGCAAGCAATCCGATGAGTATAAACTTGTTAATCAATAAAGCAAGAATAAACAATATGGCCACAAACAGACCGAGCAATAATATATTGCCCGACAAACCTTCTCTGTAAAGAACCAGAATCAAAGCAGAAAAAACCATAGCAGATCCGGTATCATGTTGTAATAGAATCATTACAGCAGGTGTAAAAATGATGGCAACTGCAATTGCTTTGGTAGAAAGTTTATTGAGGTTTAAATCTATCTTATTTAGAAACTTTGCCAGGGCAAGTGCGGTGGCAAATTTTGCAAACTCGGCAGGCTGAATTGAAAAACTTCCAATCTGAAACCATGATTTTGAACCTGCTATTTCTTTACCAAAAAGCAATACTCCAATAAGCATGGCAATTATTAAAAAATAAATCACAAAAGAAAAAGTAGAGAAAAACTTAGCGTCAATGATGAGTATAACCATAGCCAGAAATGCAGATGTTCCAATCCAAATCAATTGTTTGCCATAATTTTGAGACAAGTCCAAAATATTTTGATGCTCCTCGTTATACACTGCTGCATAAACATTTATCCAGCCAATAAGTACCAGGATGAAATACAATAGCACTGTAATCCAGTCAATGTTTTGAAATATGTTTTGTCGTTGCCTCAATCTTTATTAATTAAATTCCCTTCAATTATTCTTTTCTCAATGTGTTTTCGTGTGATGGTATCATTCAAATATTCTTCTATCAATAATGATGCAATGGGAGCTGCCCAGGTTGAACCATATCCTGAATTCTCGACAATAACTGACAATGCTATTTGTGGGTTTTCTTTAGGGGCAAAAGCAATAAACATTGAATGGTCATCGCCATGAGGATTCTGCACAGTACCTGTTTTCCCACAAATATGAACACCTTCCAGTTTCGACCAGCGGGCCGTACCATGCTCCCCTTCAAACACCTCAAGCATAGCATCCTGAACTACATCAAAATGTCTTTCTTCAATTGTTGTTGTCCTTTTTTCGTTGAAAGGACTAATAATATTATCCTTCGAACCTATGGCTGTAACCAAATGAGGAGGATAATAATATCCTTTGTTGGCAATAACCACAGTAAAATTAGCAAGTTGTAATGGGGTAACCAAAATTTCGCCCTGGCCTATTGCAAGCGAACGAATGGTTAAAGCATTCCAGTGATTTTTACCATATATCTTATTGTATGTTTCTTCAGTTGGGATATTACCGCCTAATTCAAATGGAATATCGGTATCAAATTTAGCCCCGAAACCCATACTTGTCACATGCCCCCTCCAGGCATTGAATGCCTCAGCATAACTATCATATTTATAGTTCATGATAATAGATCTGAACACATTCCAGAAATATGGATTACATGATTGCTCAATGGCCATTTGTAATTTTAAAGGAGTAATGTGATTGTGTGTACACCTAATCGGGCTGGATGCCGGCCCCTGACACGAATAGCTGGTATATTTTCCCAAAACTCCCTCCTGTAAACCAACCAGGGCATTTACCATTTTAAAAGTCGATCCAGGAGGATAGTTTCCCATGATAGCACGGTTTATCAATGGTTTTAAGGTATCAGATGCCAATTTATTGAAATTTTCACCCCTAACCCTTCCAACCAGTAAATTAGGATCATAAACAGGGCTGGTTACAAATGCCAGAATTTCACCTGAATTAGGTTCGATGGCGACAATGCTTCCAATTTTGTTCAACATCAATTGTTCGCCATAAGCCTGCAATTTAGCATCAATTGATAAGTATAGATTTCTTCCCGCTTCGGATAAAGTATCATATTTTCCATTTCTGTACGAACCCTGGTTCCGGTTATGTACATCAACCATTACAATTTCAACACCTTTTTTTCCCCTCAATTCATGCTCATAAAACTTTTCGATACCACTTTTCCCTGTATAATCCCCACTGCGATAATAGGAATCTTTTTCAATTTCTTTATTATTAACTTCACCAATATAGCCCAGCATATGTGCTGCAATGGGATAAGGATATTTTCGTAAGGATCGCGATTGCACAAAAAAGCCTGGAAATTTATAGAGCTTTTCCTCCAGGTAGCCGTAGTCTTCTTTTGAAATCTGTGCAAGGAAGGTAGATGCCTTATACCGGGAATACTTTGTAGCTCTTTTCATGATTACCCCATAGGTTGAATCTGAAATATTTAATAAGCGACAAAACTCAGCAATATCCATATCCTTTACCTGGCGCGGTATAACCATTAAATCATAGGCTGCTTCATCATAAACCAACAATTCTCCTTGGCGGTCATAAATTAAACCACGATTCGGGTAAATAATTGTTGGTCGTAGAACGTTGTTCTCAGCGGAAAGGATATAAGATTCGTCAAAGACCTGCAGGTAAAATAAGCGGATCAGATATATGATACAGACAATTGCAAATATAGCAATCACAAAATATTTTCTATCCGATAAATTCCTGTTCATTCTTCGTTAGCATATATTGAAAAGATTAAACGTATTTGTGCTGACAAAGTTAGGAATAAACTTTCTTTGTGATTCACAGAATAGAAGATTCAACTAACAGGGAGGCGAAAATTATTTCACACCTAAGTAAGCATAATATTCAGGATCAAGATCCATGATAGCACCATTAAACATACAGTCGACATAC
>QMMZ01000138.1 GCA_003647525.1 Deltaproteobacteria bacterium
AGCAAGTCCGCCCTGGGAGTGATAGGGATTGTTGACTGAACGAATTATATTATTATCCAGTATCATTTTATCCCTGGTGTTTTCGCCAACTGTTTTGCCTGTTACCGTAATACATTCATCATTAATAAGCCCGGCTCCGGATAATTCCTTTATAACCGCACTTATTCCACCGGCACGGTTTAAGTCTTCCAGGTGATCTTTTCCGCCAGGACTTAAGGAACAGAGATGTGGTGTAATCTTGCTTATTTCATTAATCAGGTTGAGATCTATATCTACTCCAGCTTCTTTTGCTAAAGCTGTAAGATGCAGTACGGTATTTGTAGAGCAGCCCAATGCCATATCAATGGTGAGCGCATTTTTAAAGGCTTTTTCCGTCATGATTTTTTTTGGTGTAATATTTTTTTCAAGAAGGCTTATGATCTGCATCCCGGCTTCCTTGGCAAGACGGATTCGAGCGGCCATAACCGCGGGTATTGTTCCATTGCCTGGCAGACCCATTCCTATAGCTTCTGTTAGGCAGTTCATAGAGTTGGCAGTAAACATACCGGCACAGGATCCGCAAGTGGGGCAGGCGGCATCCTCAATTGCAGACAGCTCTTTTTCAGTCATTTTTCCAGAAAGCACCGTACCAACGGCTTCAAAGACAGTGACAAGATCTATTTTTTCAGAGCAGGCTTTTTCAGGATGCTCTCCAGCGAGCATTGGACCTCCGCTTATCACAATGGTAGGGATGTCCAGACGTGCGGCAGCCATAAGCATCCCTGGAACAATTTTATCACAGTTTGTAACCATTATCATTGCATCAAATGCATGAGCAACAGCCATAACCTCTATGGAGTCGGCAATCAGCTCTCTGCTGGCGAGGGAATATTTCATACCTGTATGATTCATGGCAATGCCGTCGCAAACACCAATAGTCCCGAATTCAATCGGAGTACCGCCTGCCATGTAAACCCCGGCCTTCACAGCTTCAGTAATTTTATCAAGATGTATATGGCCCGGGATGATACTGTTTGCTGAGTTGGCAATACCTATGAGAGGCTTTTTAATTTCAGAATCCGTATATCCCATTGCCTTAAAGAGACTGCGGTGTGGGGCTCTTTCAATACCTTTTTTTGCGTTATCACTTTTCATCTGAGAATCTCCATAATAAAAAATCCGTTATTAGCTTTTTCGGCTGATAACGGATTTTTTAGGATTGGTTAATTTAATTAAACAGTTATCAGCCCATTTTCTCGTAGCAGGATAATACACCTACAACGAGGATAATAATTAGACCAATAACGATTAGTTCAGTTGCTTTTTTTGTCATGTTAACTACCGGAATTTAATTTAAGTTTAATATATAACAATCTAAATTAAGAATGTCAAGCATTTTGTAACCAAGTTGCAGGGCGATTGCATCAAAATCTGGTATGATTTTTGATTCTAAACAAATCAATAGGTTACAAATACCTCATTAAGCAATTATATCGGTAAGTTATATTACCCTCTCTATGTAACCGAAGGGGTGGAGCTGTGAGATCTTTGCATAAGGACTCGGTAAAAAACGGGGAAAGTCGTTTTTATAACCTGTCACAACGTATGTTCGCAAGCTGTTCTTCAAAAACATCATCCATCGAGTCAGCAAATTTTTTTATCGGATATTCTGAGCTGCAGGACCTGCAGAAAAGGTAAACACGACGTCACGATCTTTTTAGAATCAGTTCTTTACCGCATGCTAAGCAATTAGCAAAATGTTTTTTTACCACTTTTTTCACAACTCCTTAAACCCGAAATTTAGCTAACGATACCAAATTACAGTAAAACCCTATTGAAGTCAAACACCTGAATAATTGCCGAAATATATATTGTCAAAAGAGATAGTTTGCGTTTATTATAAATCAGGTGCCGGGGATCAGGGATCAGGTGTCGGGGATCGGGGGGTTTCAGGAAATCTTTTAGAGGAATTTCATATATGGAAAATTTAATATGTCCGGGATTTATGGCAGCAGGAGTAGCTTCCGGGCTTAAAAAGGCTGGCGAAAAGGATTTAGCCATTATTTTTTCAAAGATTCCTGCAAAAGTTGCAGGGGTTTTTACCAGCAATAAGATTAAGGCTGCGCCGGTATTACTTGATATGGAGCGAATTAAATCCGGTGTTAGTCAGGCAGTAATAGTCAACAGCGGAAACGCTAACTGCTGTACAGGCGATAAAGGATTGGATGATGCAAAAACCATGGCAAGATCTGCGGCCTCAGGCCTCGGAATTTCTGAAGATCTGGTTCTTGTGTGTTCAACAGGAGTTATAGGAGAGCCATTGCCGATTGATAAGATACAGAAAGTAATTCCCGGCCTTATCGACTCTTTGAAACCCGAAGGAGTTTATGATCTTGCAAGAGCGATAATGACAACAGATACTGTTCCAAAGACTATTTCAAGACAGGGTGAAATAGACGGTAAACCCTTTACAGTAATCGGCGTTACTAAGGGTTCAGGGATGATATGTCCTGACATGGCAACTATGTTATGTTTTATCTGCACTGATATTGATGCAGACCATGAATTGCTTAAGAATCTTCTTGATAAAGCTGCTCAGCGATCTTTTAACAGGATAACCGTAGATGGTGATACAAGCACTAACGATACGGTTATTATCATGGCAAATGGTCTTTCAGGTGCAGTTATTAAAAGCTCTGAACATATGGATTATTTCCAGAATTTAATAGATGATGTCCTTATCAATCTTGCAAAACAGATAGTTAGAGATGGCGAAGGGGCCACAAAATTTGTTGAGATATATGTTAAGGGCGCTTTATCGGATAATGATGCGCGTAAAATAGCCAGTACTGTTGCAAATTCAAATCTTGTTAAAACAGCGCTTTTTGGTGAGGATGCCAACTGGGGAAGAATTATTGCTGCAACAGGAAGAGCGAATGTTCCCCTTGACCAGAGTAAGGTAAATATATTTTTTGATGATGTTTTGATGGTAAAAAACGGTATGGGATGCGGGAAGGCCGTTGAAGCTGAAGCAGTAAAAGTTTTGAAAAAGTCTGAGCTGCGCATATCTATTGACTTGAACATGGGCAAAGGGTGCGCATCTGTATTTACCTGCGATTTTTCTGTTGATTATGTTAAGATTAATGCGGACTATAGATCGTAAACAAATAGGTAATCGTTTACGGTTAACAGTTTACAGTTAACGGTTGATCAAAACATATCAGCCAGAGGCTGACAAGAAACAAGAGGCTCAGTTGTGAGAACTCAAGTCTATATTTTATGTGAGGTTAAGGTGTTTTGTAACTGCTCAGGTTTACGGTTTCAGGCTTCAAGGATAGAGAACAATGAAGAAATCAAGGCAATCAACCTTGAAACGTTAACTGTAAACCGACAACCGTGAACTGTTACACAAATAGTTACTCGTAACCCGTATGATGCGACTTCAAAAATTTCTTTCATCTGCCGGATTTTGTTCAAGAAGAAAAGCAGAAGAATATATTAAGGATGGGTATGTCAAAGTTAATGGAGAAATAGTTTCCGTACTCGGGACAAAAATTGATCCGGAAACAGACCGTGTCCAGGTAAACGGGAAGCCTGTTGAAGCAAAACATGATCTTATTTATATAGCCCTGAACAAGCCAGAAGGTTATGTTACAAGTTGCAGCCAGAAAGGCGATAAGATAGTACTTGATCTGATAAATATTCAAGATCGTGTATATCCTGTAGGCAGGCTTGACAAGGATTCTACCGGTCTTCTGCTTCTTACAAATGATGGTGAGCTTCATAACAGGCTCTCGCATCCTTCCTTTGATCATGAAAAAGAATACGAGGTTGCTGTATTTAAGCCGATTTCAGATGGCGCTCTTCAAAAGATGGCTAAAGGTATGCCTATGATGGGTACGAAAACCAGACCCGCTGGTGTTAAAAGAATGTCTTCACGTGTTTTTTACATCGTACTTAAAGAAGGTAAAAACAAGCAGATAAGACGTATGGTCAGGAAGATGGGGAATAATGTTATTCGGCTTAAGAGAATAAGGATTTCAAATATAAAACTTGGAAATCTGGCTGAAGGGAGCTGGCGTTATCTGACGGAAAAAGAGAAACAAGAACTTTTGTAACACAAAACCTGATGGAGAATAAGATATGGTAACATTTGAATCTTTGATTTCACGTAAGAGTAAGGTCGCCGTTGTTGGTCTGGGATATGTCGGGCTTCCCCTGGCTGTTCATCTTTCAAAACACTTTGAAGTAATTGGCTATGATCTGAAGTCTGATAGGATTAAAGAGCTTGAATCAGGCCGCGACCGAACGCTGGAGATCTCTGAAGAAGATTTGATTAAATCTAAAATATTTTTCACCAGCGATCCAAAAATTCTGTCCTCATGCAGCCTGATTATTGTTGCCGTGCCTACACCGATTGACGAGCATAGGATTCCGGATTTAGGACCTTTGATTGGAGCTTCAAAAGAAGTTGGGGGAAATATCGTTAAAGGATCATGTGTTGTGTTTGAATCCACGGTTTATCCCGGCGCTACGGAAGAAGTCTGTGTTCCCATCCTGGAGCAGGAATCAGGATTTATCATGGGGAGAGATTTTACAGTTGGTTATTCTCCGGAAAGAATAAATCCCGGCGACAAGGAGCACACTCTTGAAAGTATAGTTAAAGTGGTTTCAGGTTCGGATGAAGAAACAGCGGCTCTTTTATCTGATGTCTATGGCATGGTGGTTAAGGCTGGAATCCACAGGGTTTCTTCTATAAAAGTAGCGGAGGCAGCCAAGGTTATTGAGAATACACAGAGAGATTTAAACATAGCGCTTATGAATGAACTTTCCATGATTTTTAATAAAATTGGAATAGATACATTAGAAGTCCTTAAGGCTGCAGGGACAAAATGGAATTTTCTTTCTTTCAGGCCAGGCCTGGTTGGTGGACACTGCATAGGGGTTGATCCATATTATTTAACTTTCAAGGCCGAATATTTAGGGTATCGTCCTGAAATGATATTAGCGGGTAGAAGAATTAATGATAATATGGGTAAATATGTTGCAGAACAGGCTGTAAAGTTGCTCATTAGAGCGGGTAAGCAGGTGTGTGGCTCAAAAATTGCGGTATTGGGGCTTACTTTTAAGGAAGATGTGCCTGATTTGAGAAATACAAAGGTAATTACAATCATAAACGAGCTTAAGGATTATGGGATAGAAGTTTATATACATGACCCGCTGGCGGAAGCAGGCGAAGCCAAAGCGTATTACAATCTTGAACTGCAGCAGGATATTCAAAAGCTTACAGGAGTTGATGGAGTTATTGTGGCTGTTGTTCATAAACCATACAGGGAGATTGGTCTTTCGAAAATTGCTGGTTTGTGTACAAATGGGGTGCCGCTTGTAATGGATTTAAAGGGCGCTTTCAACATCGCTGAAGCAAAGGAACTTGGTATTACATATTGGAGGCTGTAAGAAAACAGGTTGAAGGTTGAAGGTTGAAGGTTGAAGGTGGAGGGCTGTCATGGAGCTTCAGGTATAATCAAATTCAAACCATGAAAAACTCACGCATAAGATATCGTAAAGAAAGAACTCGCCTCGAATGAAAACAATAGTAACAGTTGCCAATCCATTAATAAAGAATGAACAAGATCCTGCAAGGTTCTTTCTTAACGATTTCTAATGCGTTCAAGCAGTTTCCTGTTTTGAATTCGATCACACCTGAAGCTTGCGCACAGCCGGTTATGTTTCATAAAGCTAAAATGCTCAATTAGGCAAAAGGAGGCTTTTTAGAGGTCTCAGGGGGTGCTGCTGTGTCTATACTGTTTGAAGCCACGGAAATTAATGGAATGACCATTAAGAACAGATTTGTTCGTTCAGCAACCTGGGCGGGCATGGCAGGAGATGATGGATCATGTACACCAAGGCTTGTTGAATTGATGGTTAAGCTTGCAGAGGGAGGAGTTGGTTTAATTATTACCGGACATGCCTATGTTAGTAAAAAAGGCCAGGCAAGCCCATGGCAGATAGGTATTTACAAAGACGAACTTATTCCAGGCCTGCAAGAGATGACAGATGCTGTCCATGAAAAAGGCGGAAAAATCGTAGTTCAGCTTGCGCATGCCGGTAT
>QMMZ01000139.1 GCA_003647525.1 Deltaproteobacteria bacterium
TAAGAGCGGACATAAGGGCGTCTTGCTTATCTTTTTTATTTGCACAGTGAAGTACTCTCAACTGCAGGTTGTTTCGATAAAATCCTGTTACAAACTGCCTACAGTTCTTGAGATGGAGGGATGAAATGATATCGGATATGACCGATTCTGTGGCAGTAGCAGTAGCGCCGAGGATCTGATATGGTCCTATACGTTCCAGGATTTTTCCCAGCCGCAGGTAATCAGGACGAAAGTCGTGTCCCCACTGGGAAATACAATGGGCTTCATCTATTGCCACAAAACTGATACTGGAGTGGGAAAGGGTACGCAGAAACTCCTTCTGGCGAAACCGTTCCGGAGCGACATACAAAAGCTTTAACTCTCCTGCCTCAAGTCTTTTAAGTACCTGTCTTTGTTCCGCCAGGGAAAGAGTGGAATTGATGAATGATGCGGCAACCCCTCTTTTTTGAAGGACATCCACCTGGTCCTTCATCAAGGCGATAAGGGGAGAAATCACAAGGGCTGTTCCCTCACGAATTAAGGCAGGGAGCTGGTAGCACAGCGATTTTCCTCCTCCGGTCGGCATGACCACCAGGGCATCTCTCCCCTCCAGCACTGCTCTGACCACTTCTTCCTGGCCGGGACGGAACGAAGAGAGATCAAAATATCTTTTAAGTTCGCTTAATAGTTCCATGGGAGGGTAATAGTTATGATATATGGTTGACGAAAATAAAATACACATATAGCTTGATTTGATAAATATTACAAGGTTAAGGGCTCGGAAAAAAATAACTTGGTATTTTTGACCGAGCCTTAAAGGCATACTCCAAATGATCAGCGTAGAAAATATCACAAAAAGCTTCGGTAACCGAGTACTCTTTGAAGAAGTCAGTTTTAAGATCAATCCTCGGGAGAGGATCGGGCTTGTTGGAAGGAATGGGCACGGAAAGACAACTCTATTCAGGCTCATGACGGGTGAAGAATCAATGGACAATGGGATTATTGTCATACCCCGAAATTACAGGATTGGTTATGTTCGCCAGCAGATAGAATTTACAGAAAAAACTGTGCTCGAAGAAGGAATGAGGGGCCTTCCGGAATCGGAACACGATCATAGCTGGAAAGTTGAAAAAATCCTTACGGGTCTAGGTTTTTCTCAAACCGACATGGAAAAAAACCCGCTGGAGTTCTCAGGCGGATACCAGGTTCGCCTGAATCTTGCAAAAGTGCTTGTATCTGAGCCTGACCTGCTTCTGCTCGACGAGCCTACCAATTATCTTGACATTACATCCATACGCTGGGTTGAGCGCTTTCTGCTTAACTGGCCGCATGAAGTAATGCTCATCACCCATAATAGAAGCTTCATGGACAAGATCATCACCCATACAATCGGCATCCATCGCAGGAAGATACGCAAAATCGCAGGAAATACAGGAAAATATTATGCCCAGCTCGCCCAGGATGAGGAGATATACGAAAAAACCCGCTCAAACGACGAGCGGCGCAGGAAAGAAGTTGAGCAGTTCATATCAAGGTTCAGGGCCAAAGCGAGACTTGCGAACATGGTTCAGTCCAGGATTAAAACCCTTAAGAAAACAGAAAAGCTGAAAAGACTTGAGAAAATCAAGTCTCTTGATTTTTCTTTTAAAAGCAGCCCGTTTTCGGGAAAACATGTGATGACGGCCAAAGATGTGTCCTTTTCATACCAGCCTGACAAACCGCTTATAAGGAATTTTAACATTTCCATCGGATCTGGTGAGCGGATCTGTATTGTGGGTAAAAACGGGAAAGGCAAAACAACTCTGCTTAAACTTCTTGCAGGAGCCATTACCCCTCAACAGGGTGAGGTTACATACAACCCCCGGATCACAAAAGGAGTTTTTGGGCAGACCAACATCAGAAGCCTGGTTGACACAAGAACCGTGGAAGAGGAGATGCTGAGTACACATCCTGATGTTGACAGGCAGTCGGCCCGCAATATCTGCGGCGCCATGATGTTTGAAGGCGATGATGCTTTAAAGAAAATCAGTGTGCTTTCAGGGGGTGAAAAAAGCAGAGTAATGCTGGGCAAACTTCTTGTAACACCGGTAAACTTTCTGCTTCTTGATGAACCGACCAACCACCTGGATATGGAATCATGCGATGCGCTGCTGGCTGCGATCGACAGCTTTGACGGTGTTGTAATCATGGTTACCCACAACGAAATGTTTCTGCACGCCATAGCCCAGCGCCTGATTGTTTTCCAAAATAACCGGATTGAAGTATTTGCCGGAAATTATGGAAATTTTCTTGAAAAAGTCGGATGGGAATATGAAAGTCCTGCACAAAAGCCCGAAGGGAAACAAGCTGTTTTAAAAATGACAAAAAAGGAACTCAGGCGAAGACGCTCGGAAATAATCACAGAAAGGGGAAAAGTTCTCAAGCCTATTGAGCAAGGCATAGCAAAAGCGGAAAATGATATAGAAAGATTTGAAAATGAGCTTTCAGAGCTTAACCAGGCTATGCAAAAAGCATCTCAAAACCAGGACGCTAAAAAAATTGTCGGGTTTTCCCAGTCCATTCACAAACGCCGGTCTGAAATAGACCGCATTTTTGATGAGCTGGAAAAGCTTACAGGCTTTCTGGAAGAAAACCTGGCTAAGTTCGAAAAGAAACTGGAAGAGCTTGAAAATTAGTTCATACCTAAGTTGAGCGATTTTTTGCGAAGAAATGTGCCGAGATCTTGATGCAGCAAGGTTTGCGAAAAGCGTAGGCATACCAATGGATATATCGAGACTTTTCGCAAGTCCTTGATGCGCAAGAGATTGGTGCAGGTCAAGTAAAAAATCGCTCAATTTAGGTCATAATCTCACTTATTTTCTTAGACAACTCCTTTATAGTACAAGGCTTCTGCATAAAACCGTCGCGGTCTCGTGCCAATATCTCCTTCGATTCTTCGTCAATACTGTAGCCACTTGAAAGCAAGACTTTTACACGCGGATTGATTTCCTTTATCCGGTCATAGCCCTCACCGCCACCCATATTCGGCATAACCATATCCATAATGACCAAGTCGATATTGTCCCATTTGTTCTTATAAATCTCTACAGCTTCTTTTCCATTTCTGGCAGTAAGCACCTCGTAGCCCAATGTCTTCAACAGCTCTTTTTCTACCTCCAGGACCGTGTCTTCATCGTCTACCAGGAGGACTGTTCCGGTTGCCCTGGTGATTTCATCTGCAGTTCTGAGAACTTTCCGGACTTTTCCCACTGATGCAGGAAGGTAAATACTGAAGGTGCTCCCATGCCCCTTCTTAGATTCCACGTCAATATATCCGCCATGGCCGGTTATGATACCGTAAACAGAAGCCAAGCCAAGACCGGTGCCCATGCCCATGTGCTTAGTTGTAAAAAATGGATCAAAGATGAGCTCCATAGTACTTTTATCCATGCCAACACCCGTGTCGGTGACTGTCAGCAAAACATAGTTTCCCGGCTTTGGATCATATTCCTTACCCTTTATGTCTTCATGAGTCACGTTTCTGGTCTTCAAAATGAGATCCCCGCTATCTAGCATCGCCTCGGCAGCATTCAGATACAAATCAAGCAGGAGCTGCTTAAGCTGGGCCTCGTCACCCTCTATGGCAAATAACCCCTCAGCAAGCTCTTTATGAATCGTAATCCCCATTTTGGTTCCACCCAAAATCTCTGATGTTTCTTCCACCACCTGATTAAGGTCAAGGCACTTAACCTCATACCTTCCCTTCCTGGCATAACCAAGAAGCTGAGCGGTGAGTTTCGAGGCGTTTCGAACCTGCCCCTCAATGCTCTTTAGCTTTTCATAATGTGAATGCGAGGGAACAGTCTTCAAAAGCATCAAAGAGGTATTTCCCTGAATTGCCATAAGGAGGTTGTTAAAGTTATGAGCGATTCCGCCTGCAAGTTGTCCCAGTACTTCCATCTTTCGGGCCCACTGCAATCGTTTTTCAAGCTTTGCTTTCTGTTGTTCAAATATTCTACGTTCAGTGATATCCCTTATGATTCCGACTGTACCCTTATGCTTTTTGTCATGGCTATCCATGTCAACGGCATCTGGGCCGGACGAAGATATTTCTCCGCAGCTTATCTCGCCATCATTAACAGGCGGCGCCGTATCATAGACGTATTTCTGCTTTTCTATGTCTCGGATAGCGCCCACAGTTCCAAAAAAAGCCTTATCCTTTCTGCTGACCGCTTTATCGTATTGTCCGCTCGCCATCACTTCTGCATACACTGTTTTTGACTTTTCTACATTCTTCGAATCTTCTTCTCGTTCCCAGCCCTTTTGTATTAATCTAACAATAAGGTATTTTGTTCCTCTTTTTTCGGTCCTTCTCTCATCAAAGAGTTTTGGTGCGTTCTTATCTCCGGTTATTGTTCCCTTATATCTTTTCAAAACAGTGGAACGGCTCAAAGATGCAATATCATCAGGATGAATTATCGTACTAAAATGTTTCCCTATCAATTCTTCAGGCGAATAGCTCATAGACTTGATGGTACCGTTTATATAGACAAAATACCCATTACCATCTAATTCGTAAACAATATCTGGTAGCACGTCAAGTATATCAGTGTATTGCTTTAATTGTTGTCTAACTTTCACAAAATCATCAATAAGCTCTTTTTTTGTTTTGTCTTCATCTTTCATTTTAAGTGTTCCCATTACGTGCTCCCAAAAAGGTTCGCAGAAACTGTATCACAATCTGATAAATCATAAGTGGTTAAAAATCAAGAAAATTCATGGAACTCGACCTGTCAAGCTGCTCGATCGTGCGCAGCATAAAATTCGATCTTATTTTTTCCCGAGCCCTATACAAAAACACGGTTCCTGAATCTGTTGACGACGACAGATTGGGCATTTACCTGGTTTAGTCAGTCGTTCCCTCTTTTTGAACTTAAATCCACAGCTTTTACATTCAGCAGGGATTACCACCAGGCGCTCTCTGCTTTTCTGAACCGCTATCCGAACATGCTCGAGATGGGAAACAACCTCTTTTACAGAAATCCCTATCTCTGCAGATATCTCCCGCGCTGATAGGGTTCGCTCTGTAAGAACAGAAATTATTTCATGACGTATCGTGTCATGCTTTTCCAACGGAATAAAAGGCTTTTTAGGTTTTATTTTCATCAATCAACTATTTTTTATCCTTCAGCAAAGCATCGAGGCCAGCGAACGGCCTGTGGGTAGAAGGTGGATCTTGCTCGCCACCTGGCGTCACCTCACCATACCATTCCGCTACCCGATCCCGCGAGTGCTCATTGTCGTGACAGTAGAGGCACAGCAACTCCCAGTTGCTGCCGTCTGGCGGATTGTTATCGTGGTTGTGATCTTTGTGATGAACTGTGAGTTCTCGAACTCTCTTGCCTGTGAATTCGCGCCCGCATCGCGCACAGATCCACGGGAAAAGCTTTAGCGCTCGCTCCCGATAGGTTTTCTCCCGAAGCTCCCGGTCATGCCGAGCCTCGGCAATAATCTGATCCGGCCTGTCGGCTTCTGTTTGAGCATTTTTCAAAGGTCTCACCCTCCCACAGTTCTTACCCGCTGTGTTCAGTTCTTAGAAATATGAATACAAAAAAGTAATCCCTTTTTTAAATATACGGTTGCGGTATCATTAATCAATACATTGCTGATTCCTCGAGTGGCACCGAATTTTAATACATCATCTTTTAGAGGATATTCCAGGCCCCGCAGGGTAACGCCGTAAGCATCCTGACCAAGAGGGACTATCGAAAGTATGTCTCCTTTTTTCCCCTTAAAGGTGAGTTCGCCTTTCCCCCTTAACAAAATAATCTCCTGATGCCCATCAATTAACCGAATTGCAACTTTGGAAAACTCTGGTGACGCTGAAAGTAACAAATTGGCTATTGTCATATCCCAGCGCGCACCCAGTGCTCCCAACACAAGAATTTCATCAAAGCCAAGATCGAGAGCTTTGTGTAGAGCCAGCTCAAGGTCGGTCTGATCTTTGTTGATTGGATAGCTTATGATTTCTGTTCCCGATGTTTGAAAAGACTTTAAATAATCGGGATCCAAAGAGTCCAGATCTCCTATAACTATAGAAGGTTTTATACCCAGCGCCCGGCA
>QMMZ01000140.1 GCA_003647525.1 Deltaproteobacteria bacterium
CGCTAAGAAAAATAACAAATATCCAGTTAAAGTGATTTGGTATGAAGCAGATTCTAATATAAATTCAATCGATTTATTTACACGTTTGAATATTGGTAAAATTCCTTTAACTAATGCAGAACTTATTAAAGCACTCTTTATGAATAGTTCTAACTTTGAAAAAAAACAATCAGATAGAATCAGGCTCAAACAATTAGAAATTTCTACAGAATGGGATAGAATAGAACATGCGTTGCAAAACGACATGTTTTGGTATTTTATCAGTGGTCATAAAATTATTACAAATCGTATTGAGCTAATTTTTAATCTTATGAATGAGGAAAAGGATGAAAGCGACAATTATTCAACCTTCAGATATTTTAATAAAAAATTCCAAAAAAAATCTGAAAAAACTATTGAAGCAAATTGGATTGAAATAAAAAATTATTTTCAAAGATTTGAAGAATGGTTTAATGAAAGAGGATTATATCATAAAATTGGTTTCCTTCTTATAGAGGGTGAAACTATAGGCAATCTAATATCTAAAGCGGGCGATGCCCGCAACCCAATTCCCCAGATGACATGAGCCGCCATATTTGCTAAAGATGAAGCAAGTCTACAACCATCAAGCAAAAGGAGGCGGCTCATGAAATTATTTATAGATAAATTTTCAAATTTGGTCAAGGGAACGATTTCAGGATTTGATCGTATCGTATTCAAAGGTTTGGTTCTCCCGTTGATGTCAACAAGTGAGGTAATGACTTTTTGCAGATACAAAGGTATCCTTAATAAAGATTATAAAAAGTGGATCGTGAAGCAGACAAAAATCATAATAGACAATGCTGATCAATATGCACGAGTTAATTGTGGACATCCTATTATTCATATCCCTACATGGCGTATCAGAAAAGAGAAACTTGCCCATGAACAGCAGAAAAAAGAAAATATTTTATCTGGTCTGATCGGTGTATGGTCATGCCTGGAACGTGGTTCATCATACCGTGCAGTGTATTGTGCTGAAGCTGGATTCCCCCAGTTGAAACATTATCAGGTTCAATGCAAGCATTTATATTTTTATTTTGATGACATTGAATATGGTTTTATGAATATACGTCTTCAAACCTGGTTCCCCTATCATATTCAAATATGCCTCAATGGACGGGAATGGTTACGTCGGGCACTTGAAAAAGAGGGTATAAAATTTTTTGTTCATGGTAACAAGTTCCTTTATATTGAAGATTATCAAAAGGCACAGCAATTACTTGACAAACAACTTGATATCCGTTTTACAGATATGCTTAATGACTTTGCCCTGAGAATATTTCCAGACATGAAGGATATACTCGGGCCATACCTCTCTTATTACTGGACTTTATGGCAAAGTGAATGGGCTACAGATTTTATTTTTGATACATCAGCTTCTCTCAAGTCAATTATGGATTCCCTGTTACGCTATGCCCATATAGCTGGAACAAGCTGCCGCGTCTTGCGTTATCTTGATCGTCCCGTAACAAAATCAGGCAGGCCGGATAATAGAGCTCAGGATACTGTTGTAACACGTATAACCGATTTTAATGATGGTATTCGTCTCCGTCATTGGGTTGATCATAATTCTGTGAAAATTTACAATGAACAAAATAATCTCCGGGTTGAAACAACCATTAATGATCCTGGAAAGTTCAAAGTATTTCGCCATAAACAAGGGCAGGATAAAAAGGAAACAAAACAACGTCTTCCCCTGCGTAAAGGTGTTATGGATACTCCTTTACGGGCAGCAGTTTCTCAGGATGTTAACAATAGATTAATGGATGATCTGTCCTTTTTAAAGGAAGAGACTCCACTTTGTAATATCATGGATGGCTTAATTAAAGGTATTATAAAAAATGGTAGAAAATTTCGTGGTCTTGATCCTGTTGGTAAAGACAGGGAACTCATTTTATTACTCACTGATCCGGCATTCATGATATCTGGATTTACCAACAAAATGCTTAGAAATGACCTGTCAAATGTATCTTTTGGTTCAGGTCGCAGGGACAAACAATTATCAGCAAAAGTCAGTCGTCATTTGAAATTACTCAGAGTTCATGGAATTATCCGCAAGCTACCAAGACAGAATAGATATCAGGTGACGATTAAAGGTATGCAATTGGCAAAAGCTTTAAACGCACTATTAGCTGCTTCTACTGAAAATCTTCTGAAAATGGCTGCATAATTTTCTTGTTTTTTATGATAGAAATACAGGAGTAAGGCACTGATATGGTTGACACTTGTCAAGAAAAAATATCAATCCCTACCTCTTTTTTTTATCGGTTAAAATCAAGAAGTTTATATCACTTTTTAAATCTTATTGTCAGGGGCGGGGTCATCATGTATCGACGGTTGATCAATCTGATATACGCGGATTGGTTACCGCATGATTTGGCTTCGTCGAGGAGCTGCCCTGATCTAATTGCGGGAGTTTCAGTAATTTTACCTATTCCCATAGTGCCTCCTGGGGTTCTCCAACCGTGACCGCGCCCCTGCAATAAACTCAAAAATTATGTAGTTACTCTTGTGTTTGACTCCTCTTGAATACTGTTTTCCTATTTGTAATCTGTTATTTTTATGTTATTATTTTACCACCAGTTCGGAGGATAGGACACTTGCTGGGAAGCAACCCGAGCGCCGTAGCTGGTGGCGAAGACATGGGGGCAGTACTTCTTGTGCTGTCCTTTCCCCATGTTTTTGTCTATAAAGCGTTAAATCCCGGGGTTTGGGGCAGAGCCCCATTTTAATCAGGTAAACTTCCTTTTTAAACCTCATGATATTTTGCAGAAAGGACATTATATTCTTGTGCCTGATGATCTTTTTTTTATTACTATGGGAATTTTTCATTTTTCAACACTCTTTCAAATATTTTATGCAACTTTAGGAACTGCATGTGCAATAGCCCACATAAAACCGGCTAATTCTCTGGCAATAGCTGTTTTTACCAAATTTGCATTTTTACCTCTAAACACCAGCCGTTTATAGCGCCCACATAATCTCACTTGCGCTTGCCAGGCAATTTTACATACTTCTTTTGGTAAACCTTCATTACGTTTTGCAATAGCCCTGCTTTTTCTGGCAGGCAGCCTATATGCTTGAGATGCCTCAATCAGTGCACGGCGCACATGACCATTGCCTGTTTTTGTAATTTTACCTCTTTTCTTTTTGTCTCCACTATCATATGCAGAGGGTACAAGACCCAGATACGCCATTAATTTTACAGGAGAATCAAAACGGGTGAGATCTCCAAGCTCTGAAACTACAACTGTGGAAACAATATCGGATACACCGCGTAGGGATTGAAGGCTCTTATTTAGATGACTTAATTGTGATTGATCTGATAATTGTCTCATTTGCTGAGAAATTCGCTCTATCCGATTTTTACCATCCTGAATTATATCAATATATTCTTGTAACGTTATTTGCTGTGCTTGGTGTGGCATTGCTATATCAGCAAGCCAATTAAAATATGCTTTACTCCATTTTGATTTTCCAGAGTAACAAATATTATGCCTTAACAAAAAAGCTCCTAATTGTTGTTTTGCTCTTCTAAGAGCATTTACACAATCATCTCGAGCACGGACCAGATCTCGAAGTGCTTCATCTTCTAATTTTGGCACATAAACTGCTGTGAGATCTCCTGATCTATGAAGCCTTGCGAGATTTTGTGAATCTCTACGGTCAGTTTTAATTTTGTCACCACTTTTTTTTGGTATTAAAGATGGAGCAACCACAATACAATCGATACCTTTATCTATAAGACTGCGATAGATATTATATCCACATGGTCCAGCTTCATATACGCACTTTAGTTCTGCACCCTGTGAAATTTGTTTACGCAAAAATTTGTGTAATTGATTCATATCATGGTTAATTGCACCGTAAAAATTAACATCCTTGTCCCTACCATTCTTAGCAATTGAAATAACAATAGAATTTTTGTGGACATCCAACCCAATATACTTTACTATTTTTTTCATGACCTGCCTCCCTTTTGTTTATGGCTCTAAGTTATATTTAGTGTATTATAACTTAATCCACGTTTGCAAAAAAGGCAGGTCTCTTTAGCTGGCAACCATAATATCTAATGGCAGAAGAAATCAACATCTAATTTTCGGCGTCTGCTGGTGAGCGATGATAGGCACATTGAACTCTTTATAGCTATCCAAAATTATCCTAAAACCCTTAATTAAAGATGGTCGCTTCCCAAGAAATTTTCGGTTTAAAAGTAGATGAATGATAAACCTTCGCAATAAATTACTCCAATGTCCTTCCATATTTTGGGATTTCACGCTATTTTGTAAATTTCAAATTACTGAAAGGATTTTGAAATGAAAAACAATACCTTGGAAAAAACGTTTTCTATTCGCCTTACGGTGATCAGCACTTTTTTTATTGTGTCTGCACTCACTGCCAGCCTGGGGCTGGGTTCGCAATATTATTTCAGTAAGGATATAGCAAAACAAGCTGCACAAAAGGCGTTTCAAAAAAGTTCAGAGGTAGTGGAACAACGTCTTTCCGGACTTGATAAACAAAATGCCCGGCTCGTGGAATTACTGGGGATGCTCAAAACCCTGGAGCGCCCCCCCATGCCTGATGAAACACACCTGGAACTTACTCTGCTTGCAAATGTGATGACGAATAATGAAAATTTATACGCACTTTACGCAGGCTATGAAAATGGAGACTTTTTTGAATTTATTAATCTTGACAGTGGCGAGCATGTTCGCGAAAGGCTTGGCGCAGGTGCCCAAGATAAGTGGGCGGTCATCATTATCACAGGGGAAAATGGTAACCGAACAAAATATTTAGAATTTTTTGATGCAAACTTGAAAAAAAATAAAATTGTCACCATACCAACCGATTACGACCCACGAGAACGTCCGTGGTATAAGACTGCGCTAAAGAGCGGAAAAGTAGTACGTACAAAACAATACATTGTTGCCTTTCTGCAGCAACCTGGAATCACTTACGCCAAAGCTGAAGGAGCCGGTAAAAGAGTATTTGCCGTAGACATTTCGATGGAAGGGGTCAAGCGCTTTTTACAACGGCAAAGCATGGTACCGGGCAGCGAAGTATATTTATTCAAAACGGATGGACGTGTAACAGGCTACGTAAAAGAAGGAGAACAAGAAAAGGACACAAAAGTGAAAAGAATAAAGAATCAGATCATTTTGGACTTTGCCAAAAAGATGGACAAAAACAGCATGAGTATGGTTCTGGATTTGGAGGATAAAAAAAATTTGGTTTACATCGTAAAATTTATATCCCCATACGGTACGCCGACATTCATGGGGTTTGTCGTATCCATTGAGTCCATCTTAAAGCCATATATGAAAAAAATCCGTTATGCTCTGCTTCTTACAGTTCTCTTGTTGCTGTCGCTCTCACCTCTGGTTTGGTACTTTGCCACTTTGATCGTGAGTCCTATTAAGGCCTTGGCCTTGGAAAGTGACAAAATAAAAAACAGAAAATACGATGACGTAACTGAAGTGAAAAGCAATATCACAGAAATCATGAACCTATCCCGATCCATAGTTTCCATGGCAAAAGCCATCAAAGCCTACGAAGAAGCACAGCGAGAAATGATGGATTCTTTCATCAAGCTTATAGCCCAGGCCATTGACCAAAAATCTCCCTACACCGGAGGCCATTGTGCACGTGTACCCGTAGTGACAGAAATGCTGGCCCACGCTGCCAATGATGCCAAAGAGGGCTCACTGGCGGATTTTGCCTTGACAACGGATGATGAATGGCGAGAATTCCACGTAGCGGCATGGCTGCACGATTGTGGCAAAGTGACCACGCCAGAATACATTGTAGATAAAGGCAGTAAACTGGAAACAATATACAACCGCATTCACGAAGTGCGAATGCGCTTTGAAGTGCTTCTGCGTGATGCGGAAATAGAATTTTGGCAAGCCATTGCCAAGGGAGATGTAAATGAAGAAGACCTCAGGAAAATACTTGAAGAAAAGCATCAACAGCTAAAGGATGACTTTACCTTTGTGGCGAAATGCAACGTGGGCAGTGAGATTATGGCACCTGAGCGAGTGGAACGCCTTGAATCC
>QMMZ01000141.1 GCA_003647525.1 Deltaproteobacteria bacterium
AAATCGCTCAACTTAGGTTAAAGCGTTTCTATTTTAAGGACCTGCACGCGCTGGTTAAAAGTGTCCGCGATCAGCAGATTTCCAGAGGTATCCACGGCAATATCGCACGGGTACTGAAACCATCCTTTCCCCCAGCCTCTGCCGCCAAACTCAAACAAAAAATTCCCGTCTTCTGAATAGGTATTTGCAGTATGGCGCATGTAGTCGACCACATAAACCCTTTTGCTGCGGTTATCCACAGCCAATCCCCTGGGACGGCTCAACTTGCCGGAGCTTCCACCTTTTGTACCGAACTTAAACAAGAAATTTTCATTGTCATCATAGACATAAACACGACCCATGTCTTCACTCAAAAGATATATCCTGCCGGAGCTGTCTATCTCCACATCGCATATCGTGACTTTTTGTTCTTTGCTTTTTCCCAGTCTGTCAACAGGGCTCAGGAGATGGGAAAACGTTCCGTCCTTATTCAAAACCACCACACCGCAAAAATTGCTGCCGGTCACGTAAAGCCGACCAGCCTTGCTTATGGCAATGTTTTTTGGGTAAAAACTGTCCGAGTATTCAACCCCCTCAAAAAAAATATCTTTCTTCCACTTTAATGAAGGGCTTAATACCGATATCCTTGCTTTTTTCTGTTTTGGCCCTAATGACTGGGCAACAAAAAGATATCCCTCCGGATCAACGGCCAGTCCGATAGGGGATTCAATGCCATCTGATTTATCAATACAAAGGAGCGGGTAAAAATCGTGGGTATATACCAATATTCTGCCGTGTCCGGAATCTGTGACATAGATCTCCTTCTTTACAGAATCGACGAATAACTTGGACGGATAAGATAGCTTTTTGCCCTTATAATCTTCCCAGATAATGGAAAGGCAGGTGATTTTTTTAGGCTTGGTTTGATCCGCTTCGCCATCTGAGCCGGATTGCTTCGATGGATCAGTGGACGCAGATTCATGCGTGATGTCGGTCTTTTGCCCGGCGGCAGAGCATTGGACAGAGAGCCATAGGCCGAACAGAGAGATGCATATTGCGAAAATGATCCAAAAACCTGGAATTCTTCTTGATCTATAGTTGCAAGACCTTATTATAAGTTTAAGTTTATTCATTTTCTAAAAAGAAGAATAATTCCATGAAATAATCGTATAATATAATTGAATATAGTATTAAATTTTTTAATTTACAATTTTTGTATAAAAAATCAAGACAAATTTGATGAACAGTTTTTCTGTTTTGAATCCGATCACACCTGAAGCTTGTTTCAAACAGCTAACTTAGGTATCATTTTTTTAACATTTTTTTTTGCAGGCGAATCTATATTAAATGGCGATATCCCATTAAGATCTGCTTCAATTAAAGCGTTATCATATGGCAGGAAAGCTATAAATTCGAAATCAGAAAGATGTTTTTTTAGAAATTTTTCATCTTTATTGTTGCGTATCTTGTTTCCAACAACCTTAATATTAGTAAGTCCGATTTCTGATGCCAGCTTTTTAATACGTTCAGCAGTATCGATACTTCGACGCCCTGGTTCTACCACTATAACAAGTTTGTCTACCGCCATGGCGGTAGCTCTTCCTAAATGTTCGATTCCTGCCTCCATATCCATTACCACAACCTCATTCCTTTGAAGAACAATATGTGTTATAAGTGCCTTAAGAAGTGTGCTCTCAGGGCATATACATCCGGATCCGCCCTTTTTAATACCTCCCATTCGCATGAGCTTAATGTTGTTTAATTTTACGGATAAGGTGTCGGGGAGGTCGTCAACTTTGGGATTAAGCTTAAAAAAGCCGCCTATCCCCCCTGATTCCGCTCCCGTCCTTTCATAAATAAGTTTCTTCATTTCAGAAATAGGAGCTATTTTATCAGAGTTGGCAATGCCTATAGCTGCCGCAAGGTTTGCATCAGGATCCGCATCTATTGCCAGGACATATTTTCCTTCTTCATCTAGAATACGTATAAGAAGAGCAGCAAATGTCGTTTTTCCTACACCCCCTTTTCCGCTTACCGCTATTTTCATATATAAATCCTTTTCATACCAATATTTTTGACCGAGCCCTCAACTCTGGTCGCTGACCACTTGCTTTCTTAATAAGTCAATTACTTCATTCAACCGGCCAGCCGCTGATACTTGTAACTCTACCCCGGCATCAGCGAAAACATATGCCGGCCCTTTTTTATGTAAATCCTCTTTTACCACCACCATGTCTATTTTATGCTCAACCAGCCATTCTGCCACGCGAATTCCTTTGGCCTTAGAGATCTTAGTATGCGGATTGGTTACTATCTCCTGCCGTTCAATGTTTCCGTCAGCCAAACGCAAGAGTAGCGTGGCAAAGTATGGCGCTTCTCCAAAATGAGCGCTGACGTGATCCGCAGTATCTACAAGAGGTACTGCAATACGCAGATATTCACGCGCCTGGGGCTCATAGTGAATTACCACCCGTTCTACCAGAGGCATCTGTTTTCTGATGTCCGCTTCGATATGTTGACTGATTGCATAGGCTTTTTCCAGATTGCCGGTACGCAAAACCACCTCTGTTTCCAGGAAGCGGTAACGTCCCGCGTTCCTGCCCGCCAGCCTTCGAATTTCTGTTACCATTGGCTGTGACTCGATAATCTTTCGTATCTGGTCCAGCGTTTCAGGGTCAAGAGAGGCATCGAGGAGCACGCGCATCCCGTCGGAAAATATTCCCCATCCGGCATATCCGATAAAAATAAGTACCAGTCCAGCCGCAATGTGATCTATAGTTATTCCCCAAAAATCTATATCCAATCCAAAATAGTGAAGTCCCACTGCCACCAGCACTACCACTGAAGAGAGCACATCAACCTGACGATGGCGACCCTCGGCAATCAAGGTGGGTGACTTCGTGCGCTTACCTGCAGTAATCGCATACTGTCCAAACAAAAACGTGATCAATATTCCCGCTGATAACCAGCCGATGAGCCCCAACGTAATACTTGGCGGTTCTGCGCCTGGTGAGAGGATGTTACGGACGATTTCGTATCCTGCAAAAAAGATAAACATCGCCATAATCACCGAGATTATATTTTCGATTTTGTACAATCCATACGGAAACGTGGGACTTTTGCGGGTCGATAATTTTAGGCCACCTAATATAGTGAGAGAAGCGACAGAATCAGTTGCGGAGTCGATCGCACTTGCGGCAACTGCCAGGCTGCCCGAAAAGTATGCGAGCGCGCCTTTGATTCCTGTGAGCACAAAGTTAATGAGTAACGCATAAAGAGCTATCCGCTTAATCTGTTTGGCTTCTTTGGCAAGAGTGTTGTTCTTCCTGTCGTCAGTATGTATTTCTGAATTCTTCACAGACGATCACCTTTTTCATGAGTTCGCAGAGGATGCGGCATTTCCGGCTTTTAAGGCTTTCAGTTTTTCAATGGTAAATTCGGTTACCTTTCGTTCTTTGTTGAAATAACGTATCATGCGCTCTATAAACGCCTGCTGCTCAGCAGAGGTATTATAGTATCCTAAAAGTTTACGGGTCTTTTCGAGATTTTTCTCTACCTGCTCCGGAATTTTTTCACTGTCATGTCGCACTGCGTCCTCAGGACAAACATCATGGCACTTTGCGCAACGAATACATGACTCTTCGTCGATCTGAGCTTTGTCCATTTCATTAAGCGTGATTGCCCCAACCGGACATTCATCCGTACAAATGCCGCAGCCATTGCACATTTCCTGATTAACCCATGGCATTTCTATTACCTCCTTTACATGTTTTTTCCACCATAGTCCTTGCCCCTGGCGTTTCTGAGGAAGACCAGGCTTCCCTTTTCACAGCCGATGTGGTGAGCGATGACCGGGCACTTTGCTTTGAGCACAAAGAAAATGTCTTTTTTAACATCGCTAAGTGTCTCGTAGTTTCCCTGCCCCTTGGCTATGATCAAATCAGCGTTTTCAAACCGCCGTTTAAATTTTTCTGAACATTCAGTCAGGATGGTCCCAGGGGCATCAGAACCGTTATCAATAACTTTAACAAGATCAGCTATACCTGTCGCTCGGGCATCAACAAGACATGCATCGTTAATGACCGGACTTCCCTTCACTGCAAGGGTTATTTTTTCGAGCGGCATTTGCTCGATGAGCAAGCGGTCAAAAACAATTTCTCCTGCGTTGTCCGCCAGATAGAGTATATCTTTCGCCTCCGATATCATTTTGCGAAACTCTTCCGGATCTCCTGCAAGCGGCGCTGTCAACGCATGCTCAATTGCATTGTGAACCAGAGTTTCGTTTATATGATGATTTACACCAGAATCGATGATGTTACCCGCAATTGCCAGGCGAATTGCCGTATCCAATGGCGTGCGAGACCCCTCGATCCGCTCTTTGAGCTCCGGATAAAGCTCTAAAGCGAACTGGTTGAAACGATTCTTGATGTCACGATACGGGTCGTTGTCGCCCGTCATCTGACGAATCAGGCGGTGGATACGTTGTGCCATAAACGGGGGGGATTCCTGGAGATTCATCTTGCTTGCCGCGCTTAACACCTCGCGGAGCACCTGCTCGTGGATCTCCTTATCATCAGTTGTAAGCCTGGCAGCCTCAAGAGTTTGTCGGAGAAGACATGGAATACATTCAAAATAGGTTTTCATAATTCACACCCAGTGCTTCCTTTCACCAAAGGCTGCCGCTGAAACATCGAATGATGAAATCGCTTCGCTCCGCCAGTTTATAAATTAGCAGAATACCTTATTCAAAATTCGATGTTGGACGTTCGATGTTCGATGTTCATAGTCTTTTAGCTTGATAGCTACGTCCTGAATATTGGATTGTAATCTGCAGCAATTGCGATGCCTTCGAGGGGTCTTCATCAAACCACGTCCTATGGGCGTGGTAGGTGATTTTAACGGTATGTTTAATTTTGGTTACACTCAAAAGATAATCCTCGCAATCCTTCTGTGTCTTGAATTGCTTGTGAAAACCAAATTCATATTATTATTCCTTGTTCGAAATTCTGCGGTTCGCCTGCTTGCCGGCAGGGTGGTGATGCTGTTTCAAAACGTTTTATCCTAAAAACAGCAATTCTAATTTTGGAAATTGATCACGGCGTAGGTTGGGTTGAGCAAAGCGAAACCCAACAAATTTAGCAAATTTTCCGCATAATCGTTGGGTTTCGTACCTCAACCCAACCTACAAAAAGCCATAATGAGAATTGCTGTCCTAAAAACCCTTGATTTTTTTTATATAATTTTTTATATCACTTTATGCTTACTGAACTTGAAAAAAAGATAATTTCATTAATACAGGGAGATATTGCCATTACGCAGCGCCCATATCTTGAAATTGCAGAAAAGCTGGGGATTCCCGAAGAAGCCCTTCTGGATACTTTACAAGATCTTTGCAAAAGAGGCGTAATGAGACGTTTTGGCGTAACAATCCGGCACCAGAAGTCAGGCTTTAAAGCTAACGCAATGACTGCGTGGAAGGTTGATGAAGACCGCATTGATGAGGTGGGTGAAAAGATGGCTTCTTTTAAAGAAGTCTCACATTGTTACAGACGTAATCCATCTGATGAATGGCCTTATAATTTATATACCATGATTCATGCCATGGATGAAGAATCATGTCGTGAAACAGCCCGTAAAATGTCTGAAGCAGCTTCCGTGGATACATACAAGCTTCTTTTCAGCCGCAGGGAATTGAAGAAAACATCAATGAAATACTTCCCAACATCCTGAGGATTTATAAGTGCCTAAAGTGAGCTAAAGTGCCTAAAATGCCTAAAGTTAAGGAATTCTGCCATTTATATGGGTTTCTTTAAGCCCTCAACTTTCCGGCAAGAGAGCGATTGCAAATCCTTGAACACATCATCATACGTAATCGTATTTAAGAATACGTGTACTAAGTGAAATACGATACTCCAAATATTCTTCTGGTAAATCCCTGGATTCATGATTTTGCGGCATACGATTTCTGGGCTAAACCTCTTGGGCTTCTCAGCCTTGCATCAATACTCAGGCAGCATGGTTTTTCAATAACATACATAGACTGCCTTGATCGATTTCATCCAAAAGCACCTCACAT
>QMMZ01000142.1 GCA_003647525.1 Deltaproteobacteria bacterium
ATTATAGCCTGCTTTCTCCAGATTGCTTTTAGCAAATTCAAAGGTCAACGGATCGATTTCAATGGATACAACCAAACCGTCTGGCCCAACAATCTCCCTTGCCAGTGCGGTACCATAGCCAGAGCCAAGACCAACTTCGAGAATTTTGTGGCCCTTATCCAGGCCCAGGGGCTCATAAAAGAGTGGGTAACTGTGTGGGCATGATATACCTCTTGGCCAGGAATCGGTAGAGGAACTTCCCGATATGCATAGTCCTTGTACATATGCGGTATGAAATCTTCCCTCGGGACGCGCAGCATCGCCTCCTTTATCCGCTCCGACCTGAGATATCCCCGCCTGATCAGCCACTCTACTTTCTTATGTCTTTCCTTTGTAAATTCCTCTCTGCTTTTCGTGGGCTCTTTTGGCGGTGGCACTATCCAACCTTGCATCTTTTGCCTCACACTGCTTATCTTCCTTTTGCCGGCCCCATGACCATCATATTGTGAGCCGCCTCAAGGACATCAGGGTTTACAAGTTCTTGGTTGTTTGATATCTTTATTATTAAAGAATTCGCCCTGAAATACAACATCTAGAAGCTAAAAAATCTATTTTGCCGATTTCATCCCGCACTTGCATCGAAATGAAAGCTCTATCGTTCTTTGGGTGGCATACAGTGTTTGTTAGCTTTTACTTTTTCTTCACGCTGGTATTCTACACGCCCAAAAAAGAGGTGGCTAAAGGAGAATATACAGCCAAGAACAAGGAACCGAAAATATGGTTTGAATCTTTGCAATCAATGGCGCAAGTACTAAGCAACGAAAATCAGGAACTTTTAAAAATTATAAAAGAACAAAAACCGACCTCTTTAAAAGAGTGGAAATAGCAACCGGACGGAAGCGAAGCAATCTGTCACGAACGTTAAACACAATGGCTAAATATGGTATTGTTGATTTAATAAAAGATAAAAGAACTGTGAAGCCAATTGTGAAAGCAACAGATTTTAAGGTCGAGTTTGGATTTAATACTCCCTTCATTCAATAAAGATGATGCTTCTCCCATAACATCAAAAGAACCGACAACGCCTTGAATTGACAGGGTAAAAATGGAAACTGTCAGTTAAATATTGACATTTTCGTAGCTAGACGGGATGGAGGTTCCAGAGGATTTTATCCGTGGGAATTGATTGATGAAACTGGTGTCATAAACTAAAGAATCAAACCGCTTAGGGAGAGGCCTCAAAAACTCAAGATTCTTCGTGAGCATGTCTTGAGTGGAGAATGATTTTGGAAACTGAGAAAAGAGAAAAACTAAAAAATCATATCAAAGAAAAGATTGAAGGCTTAAAGGAAAGCATAAAGTCTTATCAACTGCTAACCCAGCCTATATCACCGGATAATGCCATTGGGCGGCTCTCCCGTATGGATGCGATAAACAGCAAAAGCATCAATGAAGCCATCCTGAACAATTCGAAACAGACTTTATCAAAACTGGAACGTGCGTTGACGATGATCGATAATCCTGATTTTGGTTTGTGCTGTGAGTGTGAAGAGCCGATCCCATTTTGCAAGATTGATGATTATGCCCGAATCCGATCTTTGCGTTAAATGTGCTGAGGCCATCCACTTTCGTTGAAAACTATCCGACTACAAATTGAAAGAGACTTCCAATGAGTAACGAACCAGAATACATTTTTTCTTTTATAATTGACCTCTTGGATTATTGTTCAAAATAGTTTAGACAATCTTAGGGCGAGCTTCTGCTTCTTGCTTTTTTTCAGATTTACAGATATGTTATTTTATTAGTATTGCAATAATTTAAATTCTGAATGTCCTGTAAATCCCGTCAAAAAAATAATATTTAAAAGCGCTAAAGTGTTACAAAAGGAGAAACTATGAAAGAGATCAGTGAATTGAATTTGCCGGCAGATCTTCGTTATGCGGATGATCATGAATGGGCCAGGCTTGAGGAAGATAAAGTTAGAGTTGGTCTTGACGACTATGCTCAGGATCAGCTAGGAGACATTGTTTTTGTTGAACTGCCGCAGGCTGGAGATACTTTTAAAAAGGGAGAAGTATTTGCAACTGTTGAATCTGTGAAAGCTGTCTCTGAATGTTATATGCCGATCAGCGGTGAAATCGTTTCTGTTAACAGCGATCTTGAAGAATCTCCTGAACTGGTAAACAACAGCCCTTATGGTGATGGGTGGTTTGTTGTTATCAATCCCGGTAATCCTTCTGAGATGGATACACTGATGACAAGTGAAGCCTGCCTGGAAAAATTGAAAGGAACAGAATAAATGCGTTTTCTTCCTCATACCAGCGAAGATATTAAATCAATGCTGCAGGTTGTTGGAGATGATAATATTGATGATCTTTTTTCAACAATACCTGATGATTGTCTTAGTAAGGATGATTTGGCCCTGCCTGAAGCCTTGACAGAGTGGGAATTAGACTCTCATATGGCTGCCCTTTCCGGCACTATGGCAGTATCACCGGATTATAAGGTTTTCATGGGTGCAGGCAGCTATGAACATTATATACCTGCTTCAGTATCTTTTCTTCTTGGCCGGTCGGAGTTTGTAACTTCTTATACTCCCTATCAGCCGGAAATAAGCCAGGGCACGCTCCAGGCAATTTATGAGTATCAGACACTTACAGCCCGCCTTTTAGGAATGGAGGTGGCAACCGCTTCACATTACGATGGGGCAACAGCTCTTGCCGAATCGCTTCTTATGGCAATTCGTATAAGCAAAAAAAGAAAAGTGGCTGTCTCAAGTTTGATTCATCCTCTCTATCGTCAGGTGGTTCGAACTTATTTTGAGCCGACCGGATATCAAGTAATTGAACTTCCCTATCTCAAAAACGGTTTGACTGATCTTGCAGGGCTTGATGAACTAAATGATCTTGCGGCTGTTGCAGTTCAGTCTCCTAATTTTTTTGGATGTATTGAAAACCTTAAGGGGGCTGGAGAGAAGATCCATAATAAAGACGCTTTTTTTATTACATGCTTTACAGAAGCTCTTTCATACGGGCTTCTAAAAAATCCAGGCAGTCATGATGCTGATATTGTATGCGGTGAAGGTCAAAGCCTGGGTATTCCCCGTTCATTCGGCGGGCCGGCTCTTGGTATGCTTGCCAGCAGAAAGAAATATATGCGCAGCCTGCCGGGACGCCTTGTTGGTAAAACTAAAGATCTGGACGGGAAAAGAGGTTTTGTTCTCACACTTGCAACAAGGGAACAGCATATTCGCCGCGAGAAGGCCACTTCCAACATCTGTACAAACAACAGCCTTTGTGCTCTTGCGGCCGCAATTTATATGGCATCCGTGGGAGGTACCGGAATAAGGAAACTCGCTGAGCTTAATCATGACAAGGCTGAATATCTAAAGCAGGAATTGAAGAAAGCAGGATCTAAAATTAGTTTTGAAAGTCCGACATTTAATGAATTCGTGGTGGAATTTCCCGAAGGTTTTGATTCTGTCTATGATCGTCTTCTGGAGAAGAAAATTGTAGCGGGTTTTCCTCTGTCTGAATACTATCCGGAACTTACAGGCCACTATCTTTTATGCGCTACGGAAACCATGTCAAAAAACGACATGGATATTCTTGTCAGGGAGGTTAAACTATGAAGGAATTCGCAGGTACTACAGGACTTATTTTAAACGAGCCGCTGCTCTGGGAAAAAGGCAAAAAAGGAAGATGCGGTTATTCTTTGCCGCGGCAGGATGTTGAATCTTTCCCCCTCGATAATGAATTAACAGGAGAATGCCCTGATTTTCCAGATTTGAGCGAGGTTGATGTAGTACGACATTACACCAGACTTTCCCAGTGGAATTTCGGGGTTGACACAGGAATGTATCCGCTGGGTTCGTGCACCATGAAATACAGTCCAAAAACAAATGAAAAACAGGCAGCACTTTCCGGCGTTGCCGGAGCTCACCCACTACTTCCATCAGATCTTTCTCAGGGAATGCTGAGGATGATGTATGAACTTGAGCAATATCTTGCTGAAATTACCGGCATGGATGCAGTAACCCTTCAGCCTGCTGCGGGAGCGCATGGAGAGATTACAGGCATGTTGATTATTCATGCTTATCACAAAAACAGGGGTGCGCGGCGTTCCAGGATTCTTGTCCCTGATACAGCCCACGGCACAAATCCCGCGACCGCGACCTTGTGTGGGTATCGTTCTGTACAGGTTAAGTCCGATGAAAACGGAATTCTTTCGGTCGCGTCTGTTGCAGATTTAATGGATGAAGACACATCTGGAATAATGCTGACAAATCCGAACACGCTTGGCCTTTTTGAAGAGAACATCAGGGAAATATCTGAAATTGTTCATTCCAAAGGAGGAATTGTTTATTGCGATGGCGCAAACCTGAATGCTGTAATGGGTATAGTAAAAATGGGAAAAATCGGAGTTGACGTAATGCATCTGAATTTGCACAAGACATTTTCCACACCCCACGGTGGAGGAGGCCCGGGTTCGGGGCCGGTTTGTGTGAAGAAGCATCTTGAGCAATTTCTGCCCGTTCCCCGTATTGTTGAGGATAAAGGCAATTATGCGTTTTCTGATAATTATCCCGGATCTATTGGCAAAGTGCAGGCTTTTCACGGAAATATTGGAGTCATGGTTAAGGCTTACAGCTATATCATAAGTATGGGGCCGAAAGATCTGAAGATGGCCAGCCGGCTTGCTGTTTTAAATGCAAATTATATAAAAGAAAGCCTGAAGGATACTTTACACCTCGCATATGACAGGCCGTGTATGCACGAATGCGTGTTTTCCGATGAAAAACAGAGTGACGACCACGTTACCACACTTGATATGGCCAAGCGCCTTATGGATTACGGCTTTCATCCTCCAACCGTTTATTTTCCGTTTGTGGTTCACGGAGCAATAATGGTTGAACCAACGGAAACAGAGTCAAAAGAAGATATCGACAAATTTATTGAAGCATTTAAGGCCATTGCGAATGAAGCAAAGGAGTCCCCGGACTTGCTGCACAATGCTCCAGGCAAAAGCAAGGTAAGAAGACTTGATGAAGTAAGCGCTGCCCGCAAACCGTGTCTTGCAGGATGATAGTATGGAAATAGTAATTGTCGGTCTTGGAGCAGGCGGGCTCTATTCTTCAAAGAGTGCTTTGAGTTATAATCGCAAGTGCCATGTAATCATTATTGAGAAGAGAAATTTTGATCAGTTTTCTCCCTGCGGTCTTCCCTTTGTTATTGAAGGCCTTGTTAAAGATTTTACCGAGCTGAAATATAATGTGCCTGAACTAAAAAACAGGTTGAGCAAGCTCCTTTTTCACGAAGTTGTTTCCGTTGATGCAGAAAGAAAAACAGTAAAAGTACTTGATCTTGCGACTTCACAGGAGAAAGAGATCAAGTATGATTCTCTGATACTTGCAACAGGCGCATCGCCTATTATCCTTGGAGTTCCCGGTGCAAAAGAGCTTACGGGCAGAGGAGTTCATTTTGTATCTGATATTGATAACAGTGAAGCTCTTCTTCAGGCTGCCAAATCTTCCAGTAAAAAGAAAGCGGTTGTCGTTGGCGGAGGCTCTATCGGCCTGGAGATTGCGGTAGGGCTGAAGAAACTGGGACTTGATGTGGTAATAACAAAGAAAACCCCTCCTCCTTTCCCGCGAAACCTGGAGCCCTCAATGGGAAGTATTATAATTGAACATCTTGAACGTCTTGGAATTAGAGTTCTTTTTGGTAAAGGAATAGACCGCATAAATGGAAAACATAAAGTTGAGTCTGTTGAAATTGCCGCTGAAAATATTGACTGCGACATTGTTGTTACGGCTGTGGGCATGAAGGCTAATACAAGGATTGCTGAATTGGCGGGCGCGAGAACGGAAAGAAAATCAGTTGTTGTAAACAACAGGATGGAAACATCTGTAAAAGATGTGTATGCAGTTGGCGATCTTGTGCAGACTTATTCTAGGATAGATGGGACGCCAGTCATTATGCAGCTTGCAACCTCTGCTTACCGGCAGGGGATGGCGGCTGGAATAAATGCAGCAGGAGGCAACAGCTCTTATCCAGGCGCTTTGAAC
>QMMZ01000143.1 GCA_003647525.1 Deltaproteobacteria bacterium
ACCTGATTACCCTGAAAAAGCAAAAGTTGCAATAAGGGAAATGTATCGCCAGGTTGGAGATTTGCTGATCGAAAACGGAATAGCTACCAGAGGCCTGCTTGTCCGGCACCTGGTGATGCCCAATGGACTTGCCGGAACAAACGAAATTATGAAATTTCTGTCGAATGAAATTTCCGAAAACACCTATGTGAATATCATGCCGCAATATCGTCCATGTGGTGCTGTTTTCAATCATAAGGATCTTTCTCGTCCTATCAGTGAAAGAGAGTTTAAATATGCCAATAAGATTGCGAAACAATCAGGTATTTGGAGGTTTGACTAATATTTTTGAAACTTCTGTGCCAATAAAAATATTTTGGTTCAGAAATTCCAATTGATATTTTTTTACTTTTGCCTTACATTAATTATCATTTAAATAAGAAAATATGAAAAGAAATATACTAATAATTGTATTTGCTCTATTGTTTGTTCCTTTCTTAATAGCTCAAAATCAAATCGAGAACCCCGGGTTTGAAGAGTGGGAAGACGAAGTTGCAGGAACAACTGAATTTATTGAACCTGTTAACTGGAGTACCGTTAAAACTTCTGATAACCCCGATTTGAGTGAATTAGTGCCTTTCAACTGGGAACAAAGTGAAGATGCGCACTCTGGGCAATATTGTATTAAATTATATAATACCTCAGCTTTAGGTGGTATTCCTGTTGTCGGCACCTTATGCAATGGGCAATATCATCCTAACATACAAACGCATTTGGCATATTCTTTTACAAACCAGGCTGACCCAAAATGGAATACACCTTTTACGGCGCGACCTGACAGCATTGCTTTCTGGTTGAAGTACTTTCCTGAAGAAGGTGATACTCTACAATTCCAAGCTCTTTTGCATGTTGACGATTGTACATTGCCTCCAAATGATGAGAATGAAGGAAACCAGGTAGCTTATACCAGATGTGACCTACCTGGAACATATGAAAACTGGACACGGATTGCACTTGCTTTTGATTATTTTGATGATCGTACTCCTGAGTATTTGCTTATGATCCTGACATCTGGAAACGGAACAACCTCCATTGAGGGAAGTGTTGCCTATTACGATGACCTTGAAATTATTGGTGGTGAACAAGCAATACATGATAATCCTCTTAACAGCGTTGATATTTATTATAGCAACGGTACCCTGTATATTAGAAATATGCCAGAAGATTTGATCAAAAATGCCAATATAGAACTTGTGGATCTTGCAGGAAGAATAATCTGGCAAAGTGAGATTAATTCTAATGTTGTTAGCATGACACAAACTCATAAGTTGGAAGGACTTTACATCGTTAAAATCAGGACTTCCAAATATAATGTTAGCCGAAAAATTTATTTCTAATTGTATAGACTTTTAATATTAATCAAGAACTTTAGAATCATCTTGAATTAAACTTAATTAGTAGCTTGCTCAATGAAAAGATTATCATTTTTATCCTTGTTATTGATATTTTGTGCTTTGCAAACCATAGCCCAGGATCATGGATATCTTGAAGGTACAATAAAAGCAGATGATACGGGAGAAACATTGATTGGAGCACATATCAAATTAAAAGGTGATATCTCTACCGGGGCAATTACAGATATAGATGGAAACTTTAGTATTAAGCTTACTGAAGGCCATTATGTTTTCGTTGTTTCCTATACAGGCATGGAAACTGCTGCTATTGAAGTTGATATTAAATCTGGAGAAATTTTAAAGAAAAATATCAGATTAAAACCTTATGTAAACGAATTACAGGGTGTTGAGATCAAAGTTGGCCGGTTCGACAGATCCATTGAAGAGATCACAATTTCCATGGAAATTATTAAACCGGAGATCATTCAAAATAAAAATGTTACCAATATTACAAGCATTCTTGATTATGCTCCAGGGTTAAATATTCTGGATGGCGAACCACAGATAAGAGGTGGAAGTGGATTTACTTTTGGTGTTGGTAGTAAGGTAGCCATATTTGTGGATGACATGCCGGTACTTAGTGGTGATGCTGGAAGGCCGTATTGGGATTTGATCCCTACAGAAAACATTGATCAAATAGAAATTGTAAAAGGTTGTGCTTCTGTTTTATCTGGATCAAGTGCCTTAAGTGGGGCTATATATATTCGAACTGCCAGGCCTACCCTGGAACCATTAACAAGGATAAAAGTATTTGGAGGAGGTTATACTGCTCCAAAGAATAAAGACATGAAATGGTGGAATGGTTTCCCATATGTCGCAGGGGCTGATTATTTTCATACCAGAATGATCAATAATACAGACTTAACCATTGGAGCCAATGTGTTGTTAGATCACGGATATATTGGTGCTCCACGCTCATTGGTTGAGGATACCCTTACCAATTTTACTGATCAGCAGATGGCTAAAAAACGGTATCGCTTAAATTTCAATATTCGCCAGCGGTCTGAAAGGGTAAAAGGTTTAAATTATGGGGTGAATGGTAATATTATGTATAACCAAAGCAATTTGGTATTGGCATGGCTCGATTTAAATGAAGGATTTTATCGTGCATATCCAGGCGCAGTATTATTGCAGGACCAGTTTACTTTTTATGTGGATCCTTTTGTGAATTTTTATTCCAAAATTGGAATTACCCATTCGTTCAAAGCCAGGGTATTATATAGCAATACGGATCAATCAAATGATCAAACAATCCGATCGACTGTTTATTTTGGAGATTATAATTTTGGTAGGAAATACGACTTTTTAAAAGGTATGGCTTTTATTGGAGGGGTCACCTTTCAATATAATGATGTGTATTCGAACATGTATGCAGGATCTGGATCGCCGAATAATCATTTGTTAAACCTTTCAGGTTATGCGGAAGTTGATTTTAATGCATTTAAGATAATCAATTTTTCAGTGGGTGCAAGGTTAGAGTATTATAGTATGAATGATTCTACAAATGAAACGAAACCGGTATTCAGGGCAGGAGTATCATTAAAACTGTTACAAGAAACATATTTGCGCGCTTCAGTGGGCCAGGGATTTCGTTATCCAACTATTGCAGAAAAATACATTAGTATGGATGTTGGTTCCTTTGGCGTATATGATAACCCGGGTTTGGTACCAGAAAGTAGTGTGAATGCCGAAATTGGTGTGAAGCAAGGATTTAAGTTTGCAAATTATTTTGGATACATTGATTTTGCAGTTTTTCAGCAGGATTATGAAAACACTATTGAATATTTATTTGGTTTGTGGGATTCTACATATACCTGGCCATATTATGGTTTTCGTTTTGTAAATACTGGTAAATCAAGGATTACAGGAGTAGATATTTCCATAACTGGAAAGGCACAACTGGGTAAAAAAGTAGTAATGAAAACGATGTTGGGTTATAATTATATAATGCCAAAGACCCTGGAACCTGACTATGTATTTGCGGAAGATTACAGTTTTGGTCCAAGCAGTGAATTCAGTTATACAACTACCAGTGTGGATCCTAGTAAGAATATCCTTAAATACCGGTTTCTACATTCCATTAAGGCGGATATTGAGTTTGATGTGGGAAATTTTTCTACCGGAATCAGTTTTAAATATTTTAGTAAGATAGAAAACCTGGATAAAGCAATTGAAGATCTTGAAATTTATACAAATAAGCCAGGTGTAGATATTCAGCCTATTGAATATATGGACTATTATTATCATCACAATAATGGTAGCTTTATTTTTGATTTTCGTATAAGTCAGGGATTCAAAGGGATACATAAGGTTTCTCTCATCGTTGATAATTTGTTGAATGAATGGTATTCACTCCGACCATTGAAAGCTGAGCAGATGCGAAAGGTGATGCTCCAATATGCGCTTACTTTTTAATTGGTGGGCAAGTTCATGGAAATAAAAAAGCGGCACCGGATACCCGGGCCGCTTTTACTTTATCTTGTGGGATATTTTTTGAATATCTCTTCTGATTTCATTAAGATGTCAACATATTGTGCCCGGCGATATGCAAATGGATCCTGAATGTTTTTCTTTGACATTTTTCCTTTAAAATCACCCAATTTTTTATACTTCTTTGCATCCATCCATCTTTCAATGTCAGTCAAAATATTTGTAATCTGTTCTATTCCATTCTTATATAATGTACTGACTATTTGAACACAATCTGCTCCGGCAAGAATCATTGAAATTACATCTTCACCTGTGAAAATTCCCCTACTGCTGCAAATACTTGCGTTAATATTATCGTATAGCAATCCTGCAAATCTTAGTGGAAGCCTGCACTCATCATGATTACTAAGATTATATGGAAACCTTAACTCTTCTTCATCAATATCTATTTCTGGTTGGAATAATTTGTTAAACAATACAAAACCATCTGCTTTTATTTTATCCATTTCTTTAATTACATAAAGAGGATTTGTATAATAAGGGCTTAATTTAACAGCTACCGGTATTTTTACAGCATTCTTGACCGATTCAAGTATATCAATTTTTTCATGGACAATGGCTTTCCCCATTATTTCAAAATCTGATGGAACAGAATAAAAGTTGATTTCCAAAGCATCAACTCCTGTTTCTTCAATTTTTTTGGAATATTCCACCCATGACTCAAAATTTACAGCATTTAAACTTGCAATAAGTGGTATGTTTAATGCTTCTTTAGCTTTCACCAGGTTCATTAAATACTCTTCAGGTCCTGCATGTTCTACATCCGGGAAAAGGGAACTCCCCTCAGCCTGTCTGTGAGTGTACTCATCCATTTGTTCAAAAAGTTGCAGGTTCTCCAGTTGAATCTGTTCTTCAAACAAGGATTTATAAACGATTGCAGCAGCCCCCGCATCTTCCATCCGTTTAAGATTGTCCAAAGATGTAACCAGGTTACTTGCGCCAATGATGACTGGATTTTTAAGTTTTAGTCCTAAATACGATGTTGTAAGATCGGCCATATTTTAAAAGTTTTATTTTAAATTCCTAATCAATAATAAATTATAAAAAAGAGAAAAATATAAAATTTTATACCAAGCAAATGTATAAAAATTTTCTTGTTGAATATTTACTTCATAGCTTATCTAAAAGCTTTCTAAATAATATATATTTAAGTAGCAATAATATTAATTTATTAATTTCGTCCCCACCTAAAAGGTGTTATTCAATTGTTGATATCAAAATAAAGATTTAAAAAATAGTATATTATGGCAAAAGGGAAAAAATTCATCACATGCGAAGGTAACTACGCAACCTCTCATATTGCTTATATGTTCAGTGAAGTTGCATGTATATATCCCATTACACCTTCATCTGATATGGCAGAGTATGTTGACCAGTGGGCGGCTTATGGCCAGAAAAATATTTTTGGTGAAGTTGTTGATGTAAAAGAAATGCAATCGGAAGCAGGTGCAGCTGGTGCAATGCATGGATCATTACAGGCTGGAGCGTTGACAAGTACCTATACTGCATCTCAGGGTTTGTTATTAATGATCCCGAATATGTATAAAATGTCAGGCGAATTATTGCCTGCAGTCTTTCATGTTAGTGCAAGGAGTCTGGCAGCTCAGGCATTATCTATCTTTGGCGACCATAGTGATGTTATGAGTATCCGACAGACTGGTTTTGCCATGCTGGCTACATCAAGTGTACAGGAAATTATGGACATTGCAGGAGTTGCTCACTTGGCTGCAATTAAAACCAGGATTCCTTTCTTACACTTTTTTGATGGTTTCAGGACTTCTCACGAGATTCAGAAAGTAGAAGAAATGCAAATGGAGGATCTGGCTAAACTGGTGGATTACGAAGCATTACAAAAATTCAGGGATAATGCATTAAACCCGGAACATCCGGTAATTCGTGGTACTGCACAAAATCCTGATATTTATTTCCAGTCAAGGGAAGCAGCAGATAGATTTTATGACCCTATTCCTGATGTTGTAGAAGAATATATGCAGGAAATACAAAAAATAACCGGACGCGAATACCATCCTTTTAATTATTATGGTGCTGATGATGCTGAGAATATTATTGTGGCTATGGGTTCGGTTACCAATACAATTAAGGAAGTTGTTGAT
>QMMZ01000144.1 GCA_003647525.1 Deltaproteobacteria bacterium
AACAGTATAGGTTGCTTCGGTTGATCCATCCTGCCAGAGGTAACTCACAAATCCAGATCCCGGATCTAATATTAAGGAATCCCCTTCACAAATCGACAAAGTTGTGTCATTCCCAAGGTCAAAATTTGGTATGGTTTCAATGCGAATATTATCCATCAAGATATAACCCCAATAAGGTATTTGCGTGGTATAATATGCTTCCAAAACCAGATCAGTTATATTGACCATAGCAGGATGAACCAAAAACTCATATGTTAGCCAATCTTCATTACCCACGGCGGGTGATTGCCAAAGCAGGTTATCCATATTACATGAAGAATTAGATCCATAAACTTTTAAAGTAATTGGTTCCATATCAAAAGATGCTACATCAGGCTGATATGCTAAATCAATCTTCACCAAATAACATGAGTCAATTGAGAAAGGTGTAATTAAACTTGTATGAACATCCTCCCAGGTATTATCATCTCTGGCGGCCATTCCCAGATATGTATTGCCATCGGAAGCAGCTAAATAAACGCCAAAGTTACCAGGTTGAACATCAGGTGTACTATTTCCTGGTGTACAGATTGCCCATCCTGGTGGTGGAATTTCCGGTTGAGGAGTACCTTCAAAAGATGGATTTGGCAAATACTGACACAACCCTTCCAGGGATAAGAAGAGAACGAAAAAAATAAAGAAAAGCCATCTAATTTTCATCGTAAATAGTCAGTGAATATTTTCGATACACTTGAAAAGACAAATACTGCTTGCCAAAAGGTGGATTTGTAATCATAAATGGTTTTTACCACCTTTTTATTGCACAGCAGAATATGGAGTAAACCCTTTAGGTGACTGGTCTTTCAAAGCCACTTTTGGTTTATGAAACTCAGGGCTGTCGTAAATCTTTTTTAGCAAAGCCGTTTTTGTTTCCGGTTCTGCGAGATGTGCAATTCCAACTGCATGTTCGGCAATATTTAATCCTCTGGGATCAAAAGCACCATACTCAGTAATAATAATAACAGGATCGGCTGCAATAGCTGTAGTAGTTATACCTTCAGGGCACATATCAACTATTTTAGAAATCCCGGAAGCGGTGGTTGATTTCATGGCAATAATTCCATAACCACCTTCAGTCAAATAAGAACCCCTTAAAAAATCAGCCTGTCCTCCAATGCCACTATAAACTTCACGTCCCTTCAAGGAATCAGCCCAGATATTTCCATGTAAATCAACACCTATGGCACTATTGATAGCAACCATTTTATGTTGCCGTGCAATGTTTAAAATACTGTTGGTAATATTACATGGCCTGCTTTGAACTGAGCTGTTGAAATTAGGCCAATCATAACCTTCTTTATCAGCAGCCAGAAAAATAGATGCAATAGAAAAGTTTACGTCCAAATACCTGTTAGTGACAACACCTTCTTCAATCAGTTTCCGCATAGCATCAGCAAATAGCTCAGTATAAATGCCAAGATCTTTAACTCCTTTTTCAATGATAGCCTCTGTAACAGCTTCAGGCACCTCCCCTATTCCATATTGCAAAGTACAACCATCAGAAACATACAATTCAGTAACCAGTCTTCCAATTTTTCTGGCAACTTCATCAGGTTTATGTACCGGGCTAATTGGTAGTTGGTAATCTGTATCCAACATATAGTCGATCTCTGATTCATGAATTGTAGTTCCCAGAACAAAAGGCATTTGTTTGTTGCGTTCAACAATCACTAAACCTCCATTCTCACGAATAGCATGTACAGCTGACTGCACACCTTCAACCGTTGTTCCAAAACTATAATTACCGCCATTGTCAGGTCCACTTACTGTAAACATACAAATATTAGGTTTCAGGTACCTTTCTACCTGGTTTGGGATATCAGACAAGTGCATTAACTGATAGGAGGCCCAACCTTTATTTAAGGGTTTTCGGGAATGAGGGCCGGAAAAAATAATCCGATGCTTTATCCGTTGACAAGCCTCTTCTGTAAATAATTCTTCGACTTCACCCAATAACAAAACGCTTAGCATATCCACATTGTATATGTATGGATCTTTTGCCAACTGGCGCAACAAAACTTGTGGTACAGCAGCATTTCCAGCTACGTATATCATGCTCCCCTGCCTAATATATTCAGCATTGATAATATCTTCAACTTTATTTATTTTCTTCATTAGAATTACTAATTATATCAAAATGATTAATTTTAAAATATTTTAGAGTTTCATTTAAACATGTGACAACTTCACATCCACAATCTTCCAGTCGTTCATATGATTGATGCCCATTTGCCACTAATATACAGTGAACCTTTAATTCTTTGGCTACTTCATAATCGTGAAGTGTATCTCCTATCAAACAACAAGCATTATTATCGATGTTATGTTCATTTATGAAATTTTTTGCCATTTCAATTTTACTCTTTGCAAAATGATCGTGGATTCCAGATATCTCCTGAAAGTATTTGTAAATTCCGTTTTCTTTTACAGAATAAAGCAAAGACTTATGTTCCATTGCTGATAACATATATTGTGTAAACCCATTTTCTTTGAATGTATTCAATACATGCGTTACATCCATAAACAAACCGGCATTTTTCAATTGATCAAGGTATTTTTCAATAAACTCAATGGCAATTTCATCAAATGGTTCCTTCGAGAAATCAAATCCAGCAGTTGTGTAATAGTCTTTTACCGGAAAAGTAAAAATTTCACGGTAACGGTTTTTATCCAGTGGTTGATTGTTTCTATTTACCAGCAAATCATTGATCACACCAATGCAAATATCCACATCATTTAACAATGTACCGTTCCAATCCCAGATAATCGTATCTACATCAACCATTCCTTTTGTAAATTGATCTGCTCAAAATATTGTTTCGTATGGCGAGTAAAATTATAAAGAATAATTATCAGTTATAATTGTTTTTTAAGTAAATTGCGCTATTAAAAGTATCTGAAAAGAAAAACCTATGATATTAATTGCTGATAGCGGTGCCACCAAATCCGACTGGATTTTATTGAATGAAGATGAGGAACCCATGAGGTTCCAGTTGGTTGGATTGAACCCATTTTACGTTGACACCATTGAAATTGAAAGCATTCTGAGTAAAGAACTTACCCCATTTATTGAGAACAAAAAAATTAAGAAAGTTATATTTTATGGAGCCGGATGTGCATCTGTATTTAAATGTATGACTGTAGAAGAAGCATTGAATAAATTATTTGATAATGCTGAAATTGTTGTGGAATCAGATTTACTGGGAGCTGCCAGAGCTCTATTTAAAAATAAAGAAGGCATTGCATGCATATTGGGAACAGGTTCAAATTCATGTCATTTTGATGGAAATAAAATCGTAGAAAACATTACTTCCCTGGGTTACTTTTTTGGAGATGAAGGAAGTGGTGCGCACCTGGGCAAGGTATTTCTAAAGGATTATTTACTGGGCAATCTGCCACCCAAGATAGCCTCCGATTTTAAAGAAATTTATAACTATAACAGGGATAACATATTAGATGCCATTTATAATTTACCTTTCCCAAATCGTTTTTTAGGATCATTTTGCGAATTTTATGCTGATCATCTCTCCGACAAATATATTTTTGACATGGTATCAAATTCATTTCGAGAATTTTTCACCAATCAAATAAAACAATATAAGGGATATAATAAGCTACCAATAAGTTTTGTCGGTTCAGTAGCCTTCTTTTTTGAACCATTACTTCGTCAAATAGCAGCTGAGTTTGGAGTGAACATTGACCAGGTATTGAGATCTCCTATTAATGCTTTGGCCGAATACCATAAAGAAGAAGGTTAGTTATCCTCGCGGTATAAAAATTAATGTAATCTTTAAATTAATATTTCTGTTGGCAGTTTGTGAGGATACATACTATTGCATATTAATTCAAATATTATTGTCGCTTACGGAAAAAATTTATTCATCAACATATAATCAATACTTCCATCTTGTGTATGGCAACCTATACATTGATTGCCTTTATCGGTTGCTGAAACCGCTACCGACTCATCTGAATTGATATAACCCCAAACCCAACCATTGGCATCTGCACTTGAATTATTGGATTGTTTATAAAGAATGGCGGTGCGATCCAATGAATTTGCATCACCATACAATTCTTTAACAATCAATGATCCTTCCGGAAAGGTTGCATCAGATATAATTCTACCAAGGGAGTCAAGTTTTGCAGCAGCTGTTGCATTATACCGAGTTCGCAAAAAAGGAAAACTATGTCCGCTACCTACACTTTTATCAAGCAGGTCGCTGGAATTTTCAAACCAGGTAAAACCATCCGTCGATTTTGCCATATCGTATAATTGTTTGTCAACACCTTCGAGTTCATCATCTTTATTACAGGAAGTAATTGCCAATGTTCCCAAAAATAAAATCGTAAGGAAAAATATTAGTGTTTTTTTCTTTTGCATTTTTCTAATTTAAAGTTATTGATAAATAATAACCAGAAAGATCGATTTTTGTTTTAATCTTATCAAAATTCTACTTCATATTGTCGTTTTCCCAAGATTGAAATCAATTATAAATTTGGTTGATCAAAGTGTTGGTGAAGACACCAACACCGGCATGATGGGTACATTCTGCATCAAGTTGGGGTTATCACCAACATGCTTCAAGTTGGTGTTGTCACTAACTTGAAACCTCTTGCAACATATGTTTGGTCAAAACTGTTGGTGGGGACACCAACAGCGGCAAATTGCAGAGATTATTAGTGGTTTTTATACAACAATATTATTTACTTGAACAAGTTAAGATTTTCCTGTTCCGCAATTTTTCTGAACAAGTTTTGCAAGAGTGCATTTAATTTTGAACCTGAAGTATAATCAGCCGGAACAATATAATCCGCTCTATTATCCTGAATCAGTTTTTCACATATTTGCTTCGGGGATGGTTTGTCTTTTCTTTTTCTTACGTTTGGATTGTAAACAGCTATTGCTGTCCCACCCTGGTATTTAATCATTTTCATCGCCGGAACATCTGTTTCCCCATCACCCAAATAAATCATATTGGTAAAAGGAACAGGCCGTTGATCATATTCTACAAACTTATTGATTGCCGAGTTATCGTAAGAATTATCAATTCCTTAGTTGATCCTGAAAAGATATTGGGTTTTTGTTGTGTAATTTATGGCAAGTGCCGGCCATACAGCCACTCCATTAACATCAAAAATATAACCCGATGCAAATACATTTTTAAAATGCCTGGCTATTGAAGTACCTTTAATGATATCCCTTACCCCGGAAGAAATTATATAATGGTCTACATCTATACCCAATGATTTGGCAAAATCATTGATCCGGTCGAAAAATGTATCCACTCCATCGAAAAACTGAATTTCCTTCCCATGCTCCATAAAAGCTTTTTGGGTAATTGGAATATCTTTTTCCCTTGCCTTCTTTAGCATTAATTGCATATAAGTGAGGATTTCATCAGCATCATTATCTTTTGCCATTTTATTGGCTTCACCCCAAAAGGCTGCTTTATCAATCCCTAATTTTGGGATGAATGAATGTTCCTGCATGTTACCAGGGGCCAGTGTGCCATCAAAATCGTAGGCAATGGCTATTTTAATTGATCGTTTTGTCATCTTGATATTTAGTTATTTTTAACTATTGCGTTCTTCAGAATGATCTTTCCTAAGGGTGTTACATTGTAAATTTGAGGTACTCCGGGTTTTACAGTTTCTCTTCGAATAAGTAACCTATATTCCAGGTCCTTGGTTATTTTATGATAAAGATTGTTGAAAGTTGCCCTTACAAGCGAATTTGTATTGATATAGTCATTTTCTAATTTCTTATCAATGTCTCTATTTGTTAGTATTAAAATTGAAGATGGTGGAAGCAAATCTTTCATTCTTCTTAACAAATGAATTAGGTCATCATTATGATTTTCATCAAAAAAATCTGACTCATCCAATATAATATAGATTTTTTCCTTTTTGTTAATTTCCTGTAGCACCTCCTTTATAACATCCCTTATTTCAATATTTCTGATTGGAGTAATTGACCGGT
>QMMZ01000145.1 GCA_003647525.1 Deltaproteobacteria bacterium
AAAAACTCTTTTTTTTCGAGGAGTCGGTATCCTCTCTTAAGAAAGTGTCTACGAATAGTTTACCATATCATCTTTATCGACTGTATAAATTTTCTCCCCATCTAATTGCCTCATAATCAGGGTTTTGCTTTCTACCTTCGGCCAGATCGGCAAGGAAAGAGATGGTTTCTTTTGTTGCTATGGACTCAATTTCTCTACTACATGAAAGATGTTTTGAACTTGCCAAGAAAAAACTCGTAATTTTTAATGGTATTGCAGACAAAAAATGATGGCATCTGAAACTTTCATGATATTTCTCTTTTTAAAGTTCGGTAGTATCTATAAAGAAGGTGAGTATTTTGTTCGGGAAACCTCGATGTGGGGTTAAATTTATCGAGAAAACGAATCTCCTAAAATTTGACTATGGTGAAAGTCAAGACATGTATATCCAATCTGAACCGATGGCCTGAAGATTTACGAACTTCAGAAATGTGGGTTGGGCTCGGACAAACCCAACTAGCTGACAATCCGTTTAATTAAACCCAAATATAGCTATCTTTCTGTTTTATAATGTTAATCTCCCATTCTTTTTCAAAGTCCCGCAGCTTTGTTTAAGTCTGCCAGGATATTTTTTTCATCAGCATTATGCATCATGGCACTCATTCTGATTGATTCTGTGGCCTGACCAGGACAGGAAAAACAGGCGGCCCCGTAATATTTTCTGAATACTTTGTCTGTTGCTGGGTACACCTTGAGGATGTCACCTATTACGTGATGCTGGGCAATGACGTCGCCCTGTTTCAGGGTGGTATGGACGGAGGAGAGGGTAACGGGTTGTGGGTCAGAAGGGGCTTTTTCTTTCTCCAGAGCATTGGCCGCCTGGTTGAGAAGGCTAATCATCAGGTCAAGGTCAAGCCCGTGACGCTCGCAAGCCATGCCCAGGGTAACCGGTAATCCTTTAACTTTTTCAAGATGGGCGGGATCTTTCAGTGGAGTGAAACCGTTACTTATGAGGATATCCACTGATTCCGGCCATTGTGTTATGATGTCGCCCATTTTGGTATCAGGGGTGATGTAAATTTTTGGTTCCGGAGCGGTTGTTGCCTCTATTTCCTCGCTTTCGTTTTCTACTGGTTCCAGTAATGTCACTCCCAGGTTGAGAGCAAACATAGCCACAGAAAGTACGTTGAGAAGGGCAAAGAGTGTGAAACCGGTTGAGGGTCGCTCGGCGGCGGTGGCAACCATGCCGATCAGACCAAGGTTGGCGGCATAAAAATGGAGCGGCACCCATTGTGGCCACTTAAGGTTTTTAGCATTAAATCTGGGAAGAATAAAATATCCTATTCCATAGATCATCATAGCCATGAATCCAAGCAGGTTAAAATGAATATGGGCAAAAGAAACCCATTCGGGGGCGTTTGTTGTACCCATCCAGATGCCGAGGGCAGCTGCCATAAAAAAATAGAAGAGTGAGGCAACTACAAAACCTTTTGTATATTTATCCATAACAAAGCCTCCTGCTTATTTGGTCGGATTGGTTTGGTGAGTTTGATTATATTTATAATTGTATGTAATTGTAAGGGGATAGGCAAGGTGTTTTGATCATAAAGGCTGTTATGTAAATAATATGATGATGAAAATAATGAATTGTCATGTTTTTCATTGTCAAAATAGGGCAACTTTCATTTCACGCATGACCGGCTGTTTAGCAAGTGCTATAGTTTTCTTATGGTTAATTTTTATCACAAATCCTTTAAAAGAAGACAGTCATCAGGGACTGGCTGGAATAGCAGGCGTTTAAGGTTATTTTGCGCAAGAAAACTCCTTCATACTTAAAGAAATTTGACTCAGGCGAACTTCAGTCTTGTACTGAAAAAGCGAGAAAAATTCTTCAATGCTGTACTCTTTGTCCGCATTGCTGCAAGATTGACCGTTTGCAAAACGAAACCGGTATATGCCGGACAGGAGCCTTTACCAAAGTCTATAGTTACTCCTCTCATTTTGGTGAAGAGAGCCCTCTCGTTGGTTCCAGCGGTTCTGGAACGATATTTTTCAGCTCCTGCAACCTGGGTTGTGTCTTCTGTCAAAACTATGAAATCAGCCATCTTGATGAGGGCGTTGAGGCAAGTCCCGGGCAGTTGGCGGCCATGATGCTCGGCCTTCAAGAACAAGGGTGCCACAACATTAATTTCGTTACTCCCAGCCATGTGGTTCCTCAAATACTGAAAGCTCTTGTTGAGGCTATTCCTCTGGGGCTCAAGATTCCTCTTGTCTATAACAGCAGTGGTTATGACTCGGTGGATACCCTCCGATTGCTTGATGGAATAATTGATATCTATATGCCGGATTTTAAATTCTGGGAAAAAGATTCAGCCACTCAATTCACCAATGCAGCCGATTATTCTGAAGTTGCTCAAAAATCCATTACTGAAATGTTCCGCCAGGTGGGTGATCTTCGGATCAATGACCAAGGTGTAGCCACCCATGGTCTTCTTGTTCGTCACCTTGTTATGCCGGACTGTCTTGATGAAACAAAAGCAATATTGGCCTTTCTCTCAAAACTTTCGAAGAGAACATATACAAATATCATGGATCAGTACCGACCGTGTGGTAAGGCTTTTGAGTTTTCGCAGTTAGGGAGAAAGATAACCAAAGAAGAGTTTGATGCCGCCCTCATGTATGCCAGAGAAGTTGGTCTGACAAGGCTGGAACAAAAGGATTGGAGTAAGTTTTTGAGGTTGGTTTGAGGTCGCTCTGATACTGTTCCTGGTTCCCGGTGGTGAAAAAAGAGACACATATATTTGATTTTCTAGCCATAATGAATTAAACGGCAGGCTTTGTGGAACAAGTATCTTCAGTCGACCTGTAATTCGTATCCAGTTTTTTGCATAGATTCAAGGCCTCGGTGTTTGCGTAATTTAATTGAAAATCCATAGCGTGTAACCGGTGTAGATTGTTTGATACAAAACAATATATCAATTCAAATCAAAATAATGAAAATAGCATTATTCAGCGATACCCATGCATTACATGGGCAAGTTACTATTCCGGATGCAGATATTTTAATATTTGCCGGTGATATGACCCATTGTAAAACCTCTCGGGACGTTTTTGAATTTAATAGTTTTTTGGGGTCCCTGCCTCATAAGCACAAAATCGTAGTTGGTGGCAACCATGATCTCAGGCTTGCACGTGATCCGAAAAAAGCAAAATTTCTTTTCACGGAAGCTGTTTATTTACTGGATGATTTTGTTGTCATTTCCGGGATAACTATCTACGGGGCTCCCTGGCAGCCGATATTTAACGATCGTGCGTGTGATGCTTTTGCCTTGCCGCGGGGTAAAGCGCTAAAAGAAAAATGGGATATGATCCCTTCTGATGTAGATATTTTAGTGACTCATACTCCGCCTGCAGGCATTCTTGATCAAAACGGTCCGGTTTCCCATGGTTGTTCGGACCTCACAGCTGCTGTGACCATGCGGAAGCCAAAATATCATGTTTTCGGTCATATTCACAATCATCACGGAATGATTAAACATGGCTCTACAAGTTATTTAAATTGCAATGTTCAAGGAGAAAACGGTGCCTTAAGACCCGCACTTTTACTTGACTATTACTCAGGGGAAGTCCTGGAAGGTGTGAATAGAGAGGTGACTGTTTGAGTTCGCTTTGAGGTTGTATTAATTACTAACAATCAGATAAATTAAAAAAAATCAGGTATACGGAACGTGTGTTTGAGATCGTTCAAACTCAGACATGTCTGGCAAATAAAACGCATATCAAGGGATGTATCAACAATGAAAATTATCGGTGTATCGGCGAGTGGAAGGAAAAACAAATCTACCTGTTTTATGTTGGAGCAATGTCTTAATGAGGCCAAGCGCACAGCTGAGGTTTCGGGAAAAAGTCTTGAGGTTGAACTGATTGATCTTGCCCCTTTAAAAATTCATGGCTGTATTGCTTGTGATAAATGCAAAAAAGGCGTGTTGTGCAGTCAGCAGGATGATTACCAATCATTGATTCCCAAGCTTGCTGATCCCAAAGTTGCAGGAATTATAATGGCAACTCCTGTTTATATGGGGAGTATGTCAAGTCAGGCCAAGGCATTTATTGATCGGACTGTTCTGTTCAGGCGTAATGGTTTCATGTTTAAAAATAAACTCGGGGGAGTGATAACAGTGGGTGGCTCACGAAACGGAGGCCAGGAATTAACCATACAAGCTGTCCATGCGGCAATGATGATCCACGATATGATCATCGTTGGTGATGGCGATCATTTTGGCGGTGCTGGATGGGCCAATCATCCCGATGGTATTCAAGGTGACACAACAGGTGTTGCAACCGCCAGAAATCTTGGCAGACGAATGGGTGAAGTTGCCAGGATGATGCAAGATGGGTCATGACCCGTTGCAAAGAAAGTTGCCATTCTTCGAGGAGAACGGGTTTTTTGTCATGTAGCAGGGTTGTTGTCGGAGTGCTGCCATAATCATGGCCAGGTCAGATTATTGTCTCGCGAGGAGGGGAGGTTTTTTCCTCTAGCGAGGCTATCAGAACATGAAAATCTGCTTCAGGAATGTCTAGTTTACTAGCCTGGATATAAATAAAGCAAAAGTAAGAATAACGTAGGATTTCATTATTATAGGAAAATATTTGAAATTTGAGAAATGCATTTTTTATATCACTAAATTTAATTCATCTTATGAAAAGAAAAATTGAATTATTGGCTCCAGGCGGAGATCTTGATTCTATAAAAGCTGCGATTGTCGCTGGGGCGGATGCTGTATACTGTGGTCTGAATAATTTTAATGCAAGAAACCGGGCAACAAATATTGAATTTGAAGATTTAAATGGGGTTATACATCTTGCTCATGGAAATAATTGTAAAGTTTTTTTAGCTTTAAATATAATTATAGTGGGAAGTGAAATCCCGGTTCTTATCAGTTTGTTGAATAAGCTCGTTAACACGAAAATTGATGGGGTAATTATTCAGGATTTAGGATTATTTTATCTGTTGTCTAAATATTTCAAAGGTCTTGAAATACATGCATCTACTCAACTTACCACTCATAATGAAGGTCAGATAAAATTTTTAAGCAAATTGAATGCTGCTCGAGTAAATCTTTCAAGAGAGTTAAGTATTGATGAGATAAAAGATTTAACTTTAGTTGGGCATCGATATAATATTTTAACAGAGGTGTTTGTTCACGGTTCCTACTGTATTTCTTTTTCAGGCCTTTGTTACATAAGTTCTGTTTTTGGCGGAAAATCAGGAAATCGTGGCAGATGCAGTCAGCCTTGCAGAGATAGATATGTAACTACTCCTGAGGGCAAAAAATTCCCCCTTAATCTTAAAGATAATTCAGCTTATTTTGATCTAAAGGAAATATATGATGCAGGGGTTGGTTCTATAAAAATAGAAGGAAGAAAAAAGAAGTTTGATTACGTTTATACGGTGGTAAATACCTGGAAAAAACAAATCTTGAGTTTGTACAATGAAGGCAAACTAAGCAATGATAATAGTGATCTTTATAAGGTTTTTAATCGGGATTTTTCAAATGCTTATTTGAAGGGAAATATTGATAAAAATTTGTTTATTGATAATTCTCGGGATCATTCTATTCAACAATTTTCTGGAATTAATAATGATTCGGCGAATAAGGAATTGCTCAAAGAAAAAATATCATATTATGAAGATAAAGCAAAAATTACAGCTACTGTTGTCAAGAAAATACAACAATTAAATATAGCTAATAATCCGTTAATAATAAGTATTTCAGGGAAGCTTGGTACTCCTTTAAAAGTGTCTGTAAAAACTCCGGACACTTTTTTTGATGTGTTTTCAGAAATGAATCTTGTTGGTGTCGGTACATATGGTCTGAATCAGTATGTTCCAAGTCAATGTGGTGAAAAAAAAACAATTTCATCAGGGAACAATGATCTGGCTGTTGCAAAGAAGAAAAGAGCAGCTGCGAGTTTGAATTATTATAATTTTTTGGAGAGATTTAAGGCCCTTAATAATAACGAATATTA
>QMMZ01000146.1 GCA_003647525.1 Deltaproteobacteria bacterium
TCCATAAATGTAATTTGTGCGAAAGGAAACATAAAGTTCCTCATCCAAACAGAGGCAATCATCATTGTGCATAGGAACCGGAGGAAATGCTTCTTTTGACCAATCCAATTCCTGATAAGCTAAATCATACGTATTCAGGTTAATCAAATCCTTTCCGGAAACGTATAGTTGCTGATATCTCGAATTGGTTTCTGAGCCACTGTAATCCCCACTGATATCAAATAGAAAATTAATATTATCAGATTGATCAATTTCAGTGATGGAAATTGTATTAAAATTACCCTGGGAAACGACCACAACGCTTTCCAGTTCTCTTGCTATACCCGAAATATGTATTAATTGATATTGATTTTTATAGTTGGTTCCGTTCTCTGCTTTGATGTAAGCATAATATTCTCCGGTTTCCAGGTAAATATCATTAATTGGAAACCCTATATCTACTGTATATGTTGCTGTATTTGGATATACAAATATGGAGGGTGCTACAGAAATAAAATCTTTGTTGACCAGACCAATTTTTACGCTTTTGATTACTTTATCATCTTTTATATTTGCTTTTATTAGGATACTGTCCAATACATTAAATTCTTGTAATTCATAAGGTGAAATATAGGTGATCACAGGATGTTGGGTGTCTGTTTCCTTTTTACAGGCTGTAAATAGTAAAATCTGAAAAACCAGTACCAGCAATAAAGGAAACCACAAATGGAGTTTGTTATTCATCTGTTTTTTTGCAAAAAAATGAAGTATCATTGGTAATTTGCTGATTACTGCAATCATGAATTTATAACATGTTTATTGTAGAAATATTTTAAAGATACTTATTTTTGGTTTGTGGTTAACTGACAATTTTGTATTTTTATCCTACAAAATCAATTGTTATGCTTTATAATCTAAATTTTGAAAAAATCCTGTTTCTGGATATTGAAACAGTTCCCATGGTTCCTGAATATAATCAATTGCCTGAAAAGTTTCAGAAACTCTGGGATAAAAAAGCGGAACGTTTAAAAAGGGATGAAGATGATACTCCTGACAGGCTTTTTGGCCGGGCAGGAATCTACTCTGAATTTGGGAAGATTATTTGTATTTCAGTAGGATTTATAAAAAACAGGGAGTTCAGGATCAAATCGTATTATGGAGATGATGAGCGAATATTACTGAAGGAATTTTCTGAATTGTTAGATAAGTATTACAACAACAGGGATCATCTTTTATGCGCACATAATGGGAAAGAGTTTGATTATCCATATATCGCAAGAAGATTGTTGATCAATGGTTTGCCATTGCCTGGCATATTAAATATAGCCGGTAAAAAACCATGGGAAATTGCCCATCTGGACACCATGGAATTATGGAAATTCGGTGATTATAAAAATTACACATCTTTAGAGTTGTTAACAGCTGTTTTTGGAATAGATACTCCCAAAGAAGATATTGATGGAAGCATGGTTGCTGAAGTATATTACAATGAGAATGACCTGGAAAGAATTGTTCAATATTGTCAGCGCGATACCCTTACTGTTGCTCAGTTGTTACTTTGTTATCTTGGGAAACCTAAAATTAAGGATGAAGATATTATATTTGCATAGCTTTTATTTTTAAAGTATTTGTAATCAAAGATTTCAGGTTTGATCAAAAATCCAAAAGTTTTTGTTTTTATTCTAATTAGTCTCATTACAATAGGGTTGAGTATCAATAGTTATGTTTTACCCACCTATGTTAATAAAGGTGAATTTCACTCGCATTATAACAATTATTTGATTTTTAAGGGGTCGTTCCATCACCTGATTGAGCAGGAGGATTTGTACAGCTCTTATCCTGCAGAGCATTTTGATATTTACAAATATACTCCAACTTTTGCTTTATTGATGGCTCCACTGGCATATTTGCCAGATGTTGTAGGACTGGTTTTATGGAACCTGATCAATACCCTTGTCTTTCTATTTGCCATATGGAATTTGCCCTTTAAAAATGACAAATTGAAAATATGGTTATTGGGATTTGTGTTGGTGGCTTTAGCTTCTTCCATTCAAAACGTTCAAAGCAATGCTTTGCTTACCGGCTTATTGATACTGGGTTTTGGCTTTGCTGAAAAGAAGAAAATCTTAATTGCAGCATTGTTTATTACCTTCACTTTTTTTATAAAGATTTTCGGAATTGCGGGACTGGCAATTTTTATTTTTTACAGGTATAAATGGAAAACTGGATTGTATGTGTTGATTAGTTTTATCGTGTTTGCGATTTTGCCACTTGTTGTAGTTCCATTTCATCAATTACTTGAATTGTATAAAAGCTGGCTAAGCATGTTGCAAGCTGACCTCTCAGTTTCATATGGTTATTCAGTTGCTGGAATTGTAAGTTCCTGGTTTGGTTTTGTGGAGGTAAAAAACTGGGTATTGCTGTTTGGGATTATTGGTTTTTTTGTCCCTTTTTTAAAACTTCAATGGTATAATTCACCATTATTCCGGTTATGGGTGTTGGCTTATATTTTAATTTGGATTGTTATATTCAATCATAAAGCTGAATCACCAACATTTATCATAGCTGTAACAGGTGTTGGAATATGGTATTTCTCTCAAAAGAGAAACAATGTTAACCTTATTTTACTTCTTCTGACGCTTTTATTTACAGTTTTGTCTCCTACTGATTTATTTCCCATTACGATTCGGATTGAGTTTATTAGAGCCTATTCAATTATGGCTTTACCCTGCTTTTTGGTATGGTTGAAAATGTTGATTGATTTCTTAAGATTGGATTTTTCTCAGGTTCAATCAAATATGGAGAATTCTTAAAGTCTCACACAAAGCCGCAAAGCTACAAAGTTTTGACCTGCTTGCAGCTGTCAGCTTTTCAGGTTTGCTTACCCTATATCCATCTTTCAACCTGAAAAGTTTGCCAAACCTTTCAAATCGACGCATGCTTGTGCAGCTGCGACTTGAAAGATTGAAAGCGGGATTTATATACCTCAATAATCATATATCCAAAAACAACAAAATACTCAACAAAAATTAACAAGTAATTCTCTTTGAAAGTATTATTTCCATAAGCTGAATAAGAAAGCATTATGAGGAAACTCCAAACAACCACAAATCTATACTGAGTGAAAACAGAAATAATTAGAGGAATTGCTATATACCAGGAATGAATAGTTGTGGAAAGGAAATAATAAATAGAAATGGCAAAAAGCATGGATACCAGGAGTACTTGTGGCTTTTCATTTCGACGGATAATTGAAAAAAGTAACACAATTATAAAAACAGATAATCCTAACAATGGCCCCACTTTTTGTATGATATTCCATCCTTTCAAGTCAAAACCAATCCACCGGATGATATAATAAAAGCTGGCATTAAACTCAAATTTCCTGAAATACAAATCGATACTCGACATAAAGTTTTCAATCAATCCTGAACTTAAAAAAGGTATAAAAAGCAGGATTGAAATTACTCCTGTTATCAGTAAATATTTCAATGTATTGATTTGACCTAACTTTTTTAAAAACAATGGAATAAATATTAAAGGAATCAATTTTACTGATATGGAAAATGCCATCCAGATAGCTGATTTCTGGAATCTATCATTTAACAGGAAATATATGGCAAGTACCAGAAAAAAAATGGTCACTCCTTCAAAGTGCAAATTACCAGTTAGTTCAATTATGATAAATGGATTTAGCGCAAAAAGTAAAATGTTGGATTCAGGAAGATTTAGCTTTCTTAAAATTTTCTTGCTGTATATGATTGTTCCGATATCAGCAAGGATCATAAAAACCCTTAGAATAATTACACTTCCATAAATACTTTTTGGAGATAGGAGGGCAGCTATAAAAAAGAAAAACTGGTTCAAAGGAGGGTAACAAGTATAATTCCCAGGTGATAAACTGCCCTGTCCTGAATACAACTCATTGACATCTTTTCCAAGCAATACAGCATCTTGTGAATTAATAATCTCGTTTGGAAGACTTAAATAAGGATTAAAGCCAATGCTAATTAGTCGTCCATCCCAGATAAAGCGATAAAAATCATTGGATAAAATAGGAATGCTAAATAGTAGTATTACCCTGAGAAGAATTGATATTTTGAGTATTTCTGAGAATTTTATTTTTCCCTTTTGGGAGAAATAGAAAAAAAGAAAGGCGGCGAAAGCAAAAGTATATAAGCCAAAAAACTGGTAAAACTCTTCCCGTTTAGTAAAATAGCCAATGAGGATATAAACAATAGCACTTATTAGCAGGAGGGCATATTTTAAAGTATTATTTTTCAATGTTGAATTAATTTACCTGCCGGATTGATAACCAGAAAACAAAACCAAATCCCCAAAATAACATGATATGAAAAGGCAATAAACCATAGTCGTTTAGGAAGAATGCACTGACTATTCCAAAAAGAAAGTATAAGGTCATCAACCCCTCAAGAATAGTAATGGCATTGATATTGTTTACCATGTATTTATTACCTTCCCACTTGTCCTTATTATTTACAATATTAAATTTTGGTGTACGGATAAAAGAACTTTTCTTTCCCATATATCCTTCCAATACAGCAACAGAATTATGTAGTGACAAGCCCATAGAACTAGCCAGGAACATGACAAAATTGGAGGAAAACCTTTTGATGTTAACAAAAATATTCTGCGATTTGTCCTGGTAGCTGGTCCAATAAAAGATCATCAGCATGGCTGTACAAACAAGAAATATACTGCTGATATTAAAGACCAGATACAATTCCGGGTGGTTGTTTTTAACAAACAGAATTGGGACACTGAAAAATGCGGTGGCAAACACACATAAAAATATGGCACTATTAAATAAATGAAAAATGCCGTGGATTTTTGTTTTGAAAGATGTGTTTTTATTTTTCAAAATTCTGGATCTCATTTTAACAAAGTTTTCAGCACCTCCTTTAGTCCACCTGAATTGTTGATTTTTCAAGGCGCTCATCACTACCGGTAATTCTGCATCTGTTACCACATTTTCAAGGAATTTGAATTTCCAGCCTTTAAGCTGGGCCCGATAACTTAAATCAAGATCTTCAGTTAGGGTATCGTGTTCCCATCCACCAGCATCCTCAATACACGATTTCCGCCAGACTCCAGCAGTTCCATTAAAATTGATGAAATGACCGCCATGGTTTCTTCCCAGTTGTTCCACAGTAAAATGTGCATCTAAACCAAAAGCCTGCAAGCGGGTAAGCAGGGAATAGTTTTTATTGATATGTCCCCATCTTGTTTGGACCACACCAATTTTTTGATCTTCGAAATATGGAATAGTTTTCAAAAGGAAATCCTTGTCAGGAATAAAGTCTGCATCAAAAATCACGATAAATTCTCCTTTGGCAATCTTTAAGCCATAATCCAATGCGCCGGCTTTAAAACCTATTCTCTCTTTACGTTGAATATGCTGAATATTGATTCCTTTTCCTTTTATTTCGGCAACCTTCATTGCAGAAATCTGTATGCTTTCATCTGTCGAATCATCCAGTACCTGGATTTCAAATTTATCAAGTGGATAATTAAACAAGGCTACAGTATCAATCAATCGTTCAACTACATATAATTCATTATAAATTGGTAGCTGAATGGTGACAAAAGGTACTTCATCACTTTTAAGATCAAGTAAAGAATTTGGGTTTTTACGTTGCTCTTTTATTCCTCTCCTGAAATTTACGACCAGGGTCATTTGCATAACACTGTATACAAATATGAGCAACAAGGCAGTTCCGTATAATATGATTATTACAATCGACACTTTTAGAGGTATTTAAAAATTGCAAAAATAATCTTTATTCCAGCCATTACAGTTCCTTTTACCGTTCCAGATACCTTGGAGAACCCGATGCGTTTTTTATAATTTACAGGTACTTCCGTAATTGTTAGTTTGTGTTTAACAGCTTTTATCTGCATTTCTATTGTCCAACCATAGGTTTTATCCTGCATACCCAATTTCAAAAGCTTATCAAACTTTATAGCCCTAAATGGACCCAGGTCAGTATAATTAAAGCCATAAAAA
>QMMZ01000147.1 GCA_003647525.1 Deltaproteobacteria bacterium
GAACTGTTACGTTGTTTGCAAAAAATTCCTTAAAATACGCTTTCCGACCGATGTCATGATAGATTCAGGATGAAACTGGATTCCTTCTGTTGGATGTTTTCGATGTCTGATGCCCATGATTTCGCCGTCATCGGATTCCGCACTTATCTCTAAACAATCGGGCAGATTTTCTCTTGATACAGATAAAGAGTGATAACGCATAGCCGTAAATGGTTTGCGTATGCCCTGATACAAAGTTTTTCCATCAGCCTTTATTGTGGAGGTTTTTCCATGCATTAACCGTTTGGCTGAAATTACTTTTCCACCAAAAGCAACGGCAATGGTCTGATGCCCTAAACACACACCAAGGATTGGAACCAGGCCGGAGAAATGCTTAACAACTGAAAGCGATATTCCCGCTGTTTCAGGCCTGCCTGGTCCTGGTGATATAACAATTCCCGAGGGTTTCATGGTAATAAGATCAGAAACAGAAACCATATCATTGCGAAATACTTTGACCGGCGCTCCAAGCTGTTCAATATATTGCACCAGGTTGTATGTAAATGAATCATAGTTGTCAATCATTACGATCATATGTGTTTCTCCTCCTATGAGATGCTTTTCTGTAATAGTTGCAGCGCCTTTTGTATTGCCATTGCTTTATTGACGGTTTCAACTCGTTCCCGTTCAGGATCGGAGTCAGCAACTATTCCTGCGCCTGCCTGTACGGTCAGCAGTTTGTTTTCAATGCTGGCGGTTCTTATGGTAATGGCCAGATCCATATTGCCGTGAAAAGAAATATATCCAACTGCGCCCCCATACGGGCCTCTGGGTTCCTGTTCCAGTTCTGCGATGATTTCCATGGCTCTTACTTTAGGAGCGCCAGATAAGGTTCCGGCAGGGAATGAAGCTGATAGAAGATCCCATGCATCACAATCAGAACGCAGGTCACAGCATATGTTGGATACAAGGTGCATTACATGAGAATATCTTTCGACAATCATAAGATCTGTAACCTGAACCGTACCAACTTTTGCAACCCGTCCGAGGTCATTGCGCCCTAAATCTACCAGCATAAGGTGTTCGGCTCTTTCTTTTTCATCTTGAAGAAGCTCATTTGCAAGTGCCCTGTCTTCCTGCTCCGTTTTTCCTCTGGGTCGTGTTCCGGCAATAGGGCGAAGGGTGGCGACTCTGTTTTCCAGCCTTACCATTGTTTCCGGTGAAGAGCCGACGAGTGCCATATCATCGAGATGCATGAAAAAGAGATAGGGAGAAGGATTAATATATCGTTGGGCCCGATAAAGTTGCAGAAGGTCAGGAGGAGTTTCACAGATAAAGGGCTGAGATATTACAGTTTGAATAACTTCTCCTTCATGGATATATTTTTTTACTGTTTTTACGTTTGATCGAAAAGTATCTGCTTCCATTTGAGCAGTCAGTTTGTATTCAGCTTGACTTTTTTGGATATTTTTCTCCCGCGGATTGCTATCCATTGATTCAAGCATGGCCTGTCTTCGAGCTGCAGCCTCTTCATAAGTTTGTTCGGGATCCTGATTTTCATCCAAAAATGCGATGATTATGCCGAAGAACGTATTGTGGATATTGTCAAAGATAATAAGTTCGTCAGGTATTATAAAATGAGCAAAAGGCTTATTTTCAGGCAACATGTTCGGGATTTTTTCAAAAAAGGAAACCATTTCATAGGTTAAATATCCTACCATTCCTCCCCAGAACCTGGGAAGTTCAGGGATATCAGCCGGTTTGTATCTGCTCATAAAATCTCTAAGGATCGCCAGCGGTTTTCCATTATGAGGGATCTTATTGAAGCTACCGTTGCCCTGAATTTCCACTTCTTTTTTAAACACTTTAATATGAAAGCGTGTTGAGTAGCCAAGAAAGCTGTATCTTCCCCATCTTTCACCTCCTTCTACACTTTCAAAGAGAAATACAGGCCCTTTATTTTTATAAATTTTCTTAAAAAGAGAAACAGGGGTCTCAGTATCTGCCAGGATTTCTACACAAACAGGAATTACGTTATTGTGCCCTGCCAATTGGATAAATTTATCTTTGTCTGGAAATTGTTTTATAAGCATAAATGTTCCTTTATCTGGAATAGTTTACCACGGATTTTCACGGAATTACACTGAATTATCAAAATGCTTTTATAAATTCTTTTTGGTGAAAAAAACATAATAAAAAAGGCCGTGAACTTTTTCACGGCCTTTTGAAAATAAAAAACCGTGGGTTTTGGGTCTGCCCACGGTCCTTAAAGCTTATATAGACTTTCAGATAATTAATTTCACTGCGTTATCAGTCGTCGACGTATAACTAATACGCCTTCCTCCTTCTAGCCTTGTGAAATTAATTATCTGAAAGTCTATAGTTAATAAAGTTCCGGTGACATCTCCGCAAATTCGAGCCACCACCAGCAACATTTAACGTTTATATTATTTTTAGTATTTATTATTTTTAGCATAATTGATTTATCTCTTGGATATAACTTATTATACGACTTAATTAGCTGTTTTTGGGGGTGGTTGTCAAGGTGTTTTTAGATATACTCAGGGGGATTTGTTCAGGCACTAATTACTTGACAATTAATATATGAAGAACTATATTCCAAAATAAGAATATATAGGGAGAACAAAATGAAAGAATTCGTCAAAGTAATGAAAGCCCTTTCTGATATTAACAGGGTAAAAATCGTCAAGCTGCTTCAGCATAAGATGATGTGCGTATGTGAACTTCAGACCGCATTAGAGGTTGCCCAGCCCACGGTTTCAAAACATTTAAAAATACTTGAACATGCCGGTCTTGTTGTTTCAAAGAAAGAAGGCCTGTGGGTTAACTATTATCTTTCTGATGGTAGTGCTTCACCTTATGCTGCGAGTATGCTGGGGAACCTGAGACACTGGCTTGATCATGATCCTGAGCTTAAGGAAATAATTGAGAGATTACCTGGTATCCGCAGAGATCTGATTTGTAATATTTAACATAAATATGGCTAAATCCCTATATGGCTATATTTTGGAGTAAAATATTTATGAAAGAACGGACAAAATTATTGCTTATTATACTGGTTTTTCTTGCATGTTACTATGTGCCATGGAGTCATCCAACTATAAGACAGGCAGGACTTGAAGCTTTTATGATGCTTCAGGAATATGCCAGAGAGCATGTTCTGACCTGCCTTATCCCGGCTTTTTTTATTGCCGGAGCCGTTGCTGTTTTTGTATCACAGGCCTCGGTACTAAAGTACTTTGGCGCATCAGCAAAAAAAATTCTTTCCTACTCTGTAGCCTCAATATCAGGATCCGTTCTTGCTGTATGTTCCTGTACTGTTTTGCCCCTTTTTGCAGGAATTTATACAAGAGGTGCCGGTATCGGTCCTGCTACTGCTTTTCTATATTCAGGCCCGGCAATAAATGTTCTGGCGATTGTTTTGACCGGAAGAATACTGGGCTGGCAGATGGGTTTGGCGCGTGCTGTTGGAGCAGTAATTTTTGCCATTATTACAGGACTTCTAATGGCTTTTTTCTTCAGAAAAGATGATGCTGCACGCGAAACAGGCCAGATCTATGTTCCAGAAGACGAAGATAAAGGCCGCACCCTGAGACAGAATGCTTTTTACATGCTGACAATGGTTTTGATTCTTGTTTTTGCAGCTTTTGCAAGACCGGCTCCAGGTTCTGCCGGGCTTTGGCAAATTATCTTTGCCGCAAAATGGTATATAACGGCTTTTTTTCTGATAGTATTATTTATTATGTTAAAAAGCTGGTTTACAAAGGATGAAAGAATAAACTGGGTGCAATCTACCTGGGGATTTATGAAACAGATTTTTCCTCTTCTTGGAGCGGGTGTTCTTGTTGCCGGTTTTATGCTGGGCAGGCCGGGACATTCCGCTCTTATCCCTGAGCATTATATTCAAACCCTGGTAGGAGGAAATTCTTTGTGTGCTAATTTATTTGCTTCTGTTTCAGGTGCTTTTATGTATTTTGCCACCTTAACCGAAGTCCCCATTCTTCAAGGTCTTATTGGCGCTGGTATGGGGAAAGGGCCTGCGCTTTCACTTCTTCTAGCAGGACCGGCGCTTTCACCTCCCAATATGCTTGTTATTGGTGGGGTTATGGGGGCGAAGAAAACTCTTACATTTTGTTTGATAATTGTAGTTTTGTCCACGATTGCCGGTACGGGTTATGGATGGATTGCGGCTTAATGAAGAGCTATACCGCTTCAGGTATAATCAAATTAAAACCATGAAAAACTCTCGCATAACATATCATAAAGAAAGAACTCGCAGCGAATTTAAAGATATTATTACAGTTAAGCGAAGTATTATAGAAAAATACATAATCCTGTCAGGTTCTTTCTTAATGATATCTAATGCGTTCAAACAGTTCCCTGATTTTAATTTGATCATACCTGAAGCTCTTTCGCAAATATAGCTGTTGTCATAAATATATTCCGATTGGTTATAAACGGAACATTAATCTAACGAACACTATAAGTGTGCGAAACTTGAGGAGGTATCGTTAATGTCACGGGATGATACCAGACAGATAAAAGTAGGTGGCCACAGTATAGGCATTATTGGCATGGCACAGGTTCTGGAAGAAGTAGCAAAAGACTTTGTCGAAAGGGATGACTCGGAAATCCAGATCGAACTTTTAAGCAGACTTTCAAGAAGCAACTATATCCCTGAAAGCATGCGAGATAGTTACGATAGAGCTTTTTTGCACGAATTCAAGAAATATATTGTGGAACCTTATGATGAAGAGGTTTCAGAAGGGCTTGAGATAAAAGTACTGGGCCCTGGATGCTCTCAGTGCGACATGCTGGATAAAATATTGATTGAAGTTTTGTCTGAGATGAACATTCTGGCTGATATGGAGCATGTTAGAGACATCAAGGAGATAGGCAAATACGGAGTAATGGGGACTCCGGCATTAGTAATTAATGGAAAGGTGGTATCGGTTGGTAAGGTACCAGGCAAAGAAAAGCTCAAAGAATGGCTTAGTGAATCAGCATAAACTAAATTGAGCAATTAGCCATTAGCTTTTAGTAGTTAGCACAATAATTTCAGTAGCTTTGCTAAAGGGTAACATTTCACCCAAAGGGTGAAAATCGAATTGCTGGTAAACACCGAAATAATAAGAGCTAATTGCTAAGAGCTAATCGCTTATTTTAGTTAAGGAGAAAAAATGGAGATAAAAATACTGGGGCCAGGTTGCCCAAAGTGCAAACAGACCGAGGAACTTGTCAGGAAAGTAGTAATTGAAACCGGTGTTGACGCAAACGTAGAGAAGGTGAGTGACCTAATGGAGATCGCTGGCTATGGCGTTTTTGGAACTCCGGCTGTGGTTGTTGATGAAAAGGTCAAGAGTGTTGGCAAGGTTCCAACAATGGAAGAGATAAAGACATGGATTGGAAGGAATATATTATGAAAAATAGTAGAATAAAAACGTTCCTGTATGTTCTATTAATTTTTTGTGCAGGTACAGCATATGCTTTTTCAGACGAATTTGAAAAAATGCCGGTAAAGGGAATGGTAACCATGATAGATCTGGGGGCAAAGAAATGCATACCATGTAAAATGATGGCTCCGATTCTGGAAAAGATGGAAAAAAAATACAAAGATAAAGCAGACATTATCTTTATTGATGTTTGGGAGAACAATGACGAGGCAGGAAGATTCGGTATACGTTCCATACCAACGCAAATCTTTTTTGATCAACAGGGTAAAGAGGTGTATCGCCATGTCGGATTTATGAGCGAAAAAGCCATTGTTAATCAATTAAAGAAAATGGGAGTTGAATAAGAGGATACAGATGCTCGAGACATTTTTTTTGACCATTAATGAATGGATTGCCGGCGGCGCAACATTTGCCCCTGTGGGCTACCAACGTAAGGCGGGACAGCCCGTAAATTCAATCAGTTAGCAACTCCCTATCTTTTGCTTGATTGTGGAATTGCCATAGAGCCCAAAAGGCCGAAACTGTCC
>QMMZ01000148.1 GCA_003647525.1 Deltaproteobacteria bacterium
ATGATAACGTCATGGAGGTTACGGAACTTGAAGCGGCAATGGAAGAGACAGTAGAAAGTGGCGCCCGGATAGGGACTGTCTTTGCAACAATGGGGACAACGGACGCCTTTGGCATCGATCCCTTAAAAAAGATCGTAAAACTCCGTAACAGGATGGAAGCAAAAGCGGGATACAAGATCCATGTTCATGCCGATGCAGTTATTGGCTGGCCATATCTGACATTCAAAGATGATGAAAACATCAAGCAGTTTCCCAGGCCGCTACAGTATGAAATAATGTATGTTGTTTCAAAAATGACGGAATTACAATACGCGGATTCTGTGGGCATTGATTTTCACAAGACCGGATGGGCTCCCTATTTATGCAGCGCATTGATTGTCAAAAAGAAAGAGGATCTATCTCTTCTTCAAAAATTCAAAAAGGATATGCCATACCTCTATCACGGAAGCGGTTATCAACCAGGAACATTTACTCTTGAATCGAGCAGGCCAAACTATGCTCAGAAAGCATTAGTCAATATGATGTTGCTCGGAAAGGAGGGATATGAGACCTTAATCGCTCATCTGCTGGGTGTTTCGGATTATCTTCGTACAAAGATGGAACAGAGTAAGGATATCACCTTGTTAAATCGTCATAATCCGGCTTTTGTCACCGATTTTCGCATCTATCCTGAAACAAAATATGCCGATGACGGAGAACTACTCTTTGAAAAAGAGCTCCGTGACAAGACAGATAAGGGGTTTACAGAGCAAATTAATGAGTATAATCGAAAGATTGCAAAGCAAATGATTGAGGAGGCAGGCTCAAAAGGAACATCAATAGTCTCCTATACCGATTCTTATAAAACAACGAAGAAAGAAAGAGTAATCGTTGCAATCAAGTCTTATCCGATGAGTCCTTTTACCGACAATGAGAATATGGACGTACTATTTGAAGAGTTGCACAGGGCAAAAGGATCTGTTGACAACAATGACCGCGTCAACTTATAAACTAATACGCCTTCCTCTTTCTATCCTTGTGAAATTAATTATCTGAAAGTCTATAGATTCCATTGATTTCTCCTATATCTTTCAGTAGCCTGTTCATCCTGGATCTTTCAATTTCTTCCCTGAAGGTTTGAAGTATCTCCGAGATGACTTTCAACCCGGCAGTCTGGGCAACCGGAATATTGTCTATCCCCCTGTCTTCAAGGGACTCGACGACGAACTTTATCGTAAGCGTATTTATGTCGCGGGCGGGCTGATATGCCAATTCCTTATACTCCTCCGTCTGTGTATCGGAAATAATGCCGCATGCCACCAGCTCATAAAGGATTTGATGCACCAGACGAATAGGGATATCAAGCCTCTTAGATATTTCTGTGGCTGTCAGCGGTCCTCTGCCATCCGCAAAATTTCTCACCAATAAATGGCAGGTCTGAAGGGAGAGAAGCTTCTTGAAGTAATCGCTTATACGGAGGGAATCGGGCTCAAATTCATAGGTATCTACATTCTGATGGGCAAAGGAAAGCTCCGCTCCGAAGAGAACGATAAGCCAGCTCAACTGTAACCATATCAGGAACAGGGGCAACGCCGCAAAACTTCCGTAGATGGCGTTGTATTTTGCTGCACCGACCTGAAGGGTAATATATGCCCACTGGATAATCTGGTAGGTTGTGCCGGCAATTATCCCCGCCAGAATACCAGACGAAAAATGAACTTTTGTGTTGGGCATAAAGATATAGAGAAAGGTGAAGAGAATCCATATCAGGCAATAGGGCAACAACCTCAGAACGGAAAATATGACGGTGCTGAATATTCCCAGAAGCGCCACCTTTTCCGTTATAAGCGTCACCTGGGTGGTGATGAACACGGTTACACTGCTTGCCATTATCATAAGAATTGGGCAGAGGAGCATTACGGAAAGATAATCGCTGAATTTTCTTCCCAGAGGTCTTGCTTTTTTTATTCCCCATATATCATTGAATGAATCTTCGATATTGCCGAACACTTTTATTACCGCCCAGAAGAGAACAATCACACCCACACCGGCAAGAAGCCCCCCCCTCGTATTTGCGAGCAGGGAATGGGCAAAATCAATTATTGTTACTATAATCTCCTCCTGTCCGGCAAACTGCTCCAGAAGCCGCTTCTCAAGGAGCTTTTCAAAACCGAATCCCTTGGCTATTCCAAAGGACATGGCGGCCAAAGGGACTATGGAGATCAGGGAATAGAAGGTAAGGGCAGACGCTCTCAGATGGCATTTATCCTCAGCAAATCCACGTATGGACAGGAGAAAGATTCTTAATTGTTTGATGAAAAACGATTTTTTTTGCGGCAGGTTCTCTAAGCGAATTCTCCAGATATCATCTTTCATGAAATCAATGAAACGCGATATAGCAAGCAAAATGTTTTGCATCGGCAATCTCCTCAAGTTTGATACGGGCAGTACCTGTGTTAAATCGTAACACCTTGTCCTTTTGTATCAAATTCGGATAAAACAGCAAGCGGCAAACTCAAGCGTTGGAAATAAAAGGCTTTGACAAACTGTTTTCAAGTAGATCCCAACCGTTTGTTGCTTCTAGCAAAATTGAGAAAATCTGCAATATTTATAATAAAACGTGACCAACTATCAGGTGAGCGCCACAGCATTGCAGTATAATTCCATATAACTTTGGGGCGTAAAAAATGTGTTTTGTAAAATATCTGGAAGAGTTCTTCCATGCGCTCCTTTGTTATCCCATTTGGGATGAACTGGAAATGCATGCAGTCCATTTTTTCCCATTCTTCATTAAACTCTCCAAGATTATGGATATTTTCGTAAACCGGCGCTCCAGGAAAAGGAGTAAACTTTGCCAGGTTAATATCGTCTACAGGTAACGAAAACACATAATCCATAGTCTTATTAATGCTTTCCTCTGTCTCCCCCGGCAATCCTATCATTAAAAGACCTTTAACACGTATCCCTGCCTTTTTTATCAAATGTATTTTTTCTGTCAGAAGATTCAAATTCACATTTCGATGGTGTTGTGCCAGAAGATCCTGATCACCAGTCTCTATACCAAGGCTGATCATCCAGCAGCCGGCAGCCTTTAAACGGCGAAGAAGGTCTAAATCTATATGCTCTGCCCTGACAGCGCAATTAAAAGTCACTCCCGGGGGTCTGTCAATCATCATCCTCGTAAAATCTTCAATCCTCTGCCGGTTGAAAGTAAACTGATCGTCATAAAAGATAATATGGCGTATGCCGAAACGTGTCTTCAGATATTTTACATGCTCATACATATATTCTGCAGAATTATAGCGAAAGCTGCGTCGGAACACAGACCTGTCACAATAACTACAGGCATAAGGGCAACCACGACTTGATATACAGCTTGAGTTGGGTGCTTTGGGATAGTTAAAAATGGGCAATTTATATACATTAGGATATCCTGCAAGCTTCTCATAAGCAGGAAATGGGATGGTGTCGAGATTAATTGACTTGGTTCTGTAACCATTAAAACAAATCTCGCCTTTTGCATCCTGAAATACCAACCCCTGCACCGAATCGACTTCTTCAGGGCTTTTTTCAATAAGTTCCGTAAGAGTCTGTTCACCTTCCCCGACCACAACAAAATCAATTACCGGAAAATTTTTAAGCACTCGTTTTTTAAGGGCTGAAACATGGGGACCGCCGAATACAATCTTTATGTCAGACAGGATACTCCTGGCAAACCTGGCAATGCGAATACCATCAAGAAAACTGGAAGTTGTACAGCTAAGGCCTATAAAGCCGGGTTTTTCTGTCAGCAAATAATTACGTATGAAATAGTCTGAGTCAGGCATGGCATAGCAGTCAATAATATCCGCATTAATGCCCTCTCTTCCCAGATAAGAAGCAATACTTGCCAGTCCAAGAGGAGGCACGATATTTGCCAGCCTGGAAATATCCCTGCCGGCAGCTTCCTTCCGGTAGCCCAGCGGATGGACCAGAAGAATATTTTTTTGATTAAGTTTTGTCATTTTTTAATTGTTCTGCTTTTGATTATAAGCTAAGGGCTCGGTCAAAAGTTTATAACAACATACTTAACCTTTTTCAATATGTTGTTCAATATTTCTATTAATTCGTGGATAGACGAAAACTCAAAATACCTGAAATTATAGTCAGTTAAATGCTATTCTCAAATCGAAGATTTTTAGCAGTTAGCTTTTAGCAATTAGCCTTTAGCTTAAAAAATCAAACATATAACTCATTCAGCTAAAAGCTATACTTTGCAAGGCTATAAACTGCGCTTTTTGAAACGGTCAGGATTATAAGGAAAAATTAAACCACGAAGAACACGAAGATTAGAATTAATGATTTTTATAATTTCTTTGTGTTCTTCGTGAGCTTCGTGGTGAAAAAAAACATAATAAAAAAAGCTCAAACTTTGGCCGTTCACAGTATAACAGCTAATAGCTTTTTTACAAATAAGCTGAAACTATTGCCAGCATTAAAAAAAATACTTTTCGGACAGGCACTAATTCAGCATTGCCTCAATAAAAATACAGTGGTATAGGAAAGCATGTTTCAACCCGAATTTCTAATGAGCAATTCGGGCTAAGTTTATTTATCTGAAGTGATCACTAAAAACTAAGGGAGCAAAATCAATCAAAGACAAAAAGGGGGAATATTTGGCCATGAAAACAAAAATGTTTTATATAGTTCTATTGATAACGGGAATTGTTGTTTTGCAAGGTTGCGCTGGTACATTGATGCCCACCGCTTATGTTGATCATACTGAAGCCACACGCCGTGCAGGTATGAACCGAGTTTGGGTAGCTGACGGCATAACATTATCGTCATACCAGAACATTCTGGTCAAGAGATTCTCGACCGAAAATACAAAGCCTTTGAATTCGGAAATTGACATCTCAGCCAAGAGTGCCATTTTTCAAGCAATGCTCATTGGGAACCTCAATGGTAAAGGCAAGAACGCTACGAGTGATATCATTGAGTTGCCGTCAGGGAAACCCTATCTGGTTGTGGAAGGAAACATGGCACAACTTAATCCGGGAAGCAGGGCATTGCGGTACTGGATTGGTTTTGGTGCTGGCCGTAGCCTGGTAGAAATCGAATCCAAAGCCAACGCTATCCAAAATGGAAAAAACGAAGAAGTCGCTGAATTTGGGGTCGGCAAGAGCAGGATCATGGGTGTTTGGGGCGGAGACAGTAATCAATTCATCGATGAAGGACTTCGTGATATTGCAAAACGTATAAGCAATTTCATCTGCAGTAATTAAAAATGAAAAAAGTTTTACTCGGCCAATCCCAATATAAACTGCTTACGACCAAGGTTAAATTTCAGGTTATGCGGGTTTTCCCCTTGTTACCATGCATACTATTGCTAATCTTTTCAGCATGCTCGAGAAATATAAATTTCAAAACAGTGATTGAGTTACCCCGGCATTGTGTCGGGTTCGGCGGCCCTTGCCTTATTTCTATAGAGCCTATTTCTTCAGATAGCTCAGTATATAGACATATCAAATCCTACGTTGAGACTTCACCGCACTGGTGTTTACAGGCAGGGCATGCCCAAGAAAAAGAAGGTAGTTACACCTTGAGGTGGAAGGTTCTTAATAGGTCATATGCCAGTAATATAGGAACAAAAAAATCCGCTGTTATCTACTTTTATTGTTCGGTAGTTTGCGCTTGGCTTGCTCCCATCTGGGCTAATACGTCTACCTGGAATGCTACCCAGTATATTGAATTGGATTTGACGTTGTCAGATCAGAATGGTCAGGAAGTGTATCACCAAAAAAAAGGATTGGCCGTTAATGAAGGTGATAAAACGCTTCCTCGCTCGTTGGAGCTGAAAAAAGCCATGTACGAACTCACAGCCCAAAAGATAGTAGCCCAGATGATGAACCGAATGGTAAAAGTGGTTCCGGCATCACAGAATAAGTAATCCAACCCCTCCCAAGTAACAGTTTAGGGAAAATAAA
>QMMZ01000149.1 GCA_003647525.1 Deltaproteobacteria bacterium
CTATAAAGGCAGCCGCAATACGCTCAAAAGAGTTAAGCCGGTAATATAGGTGGAAGGTGGAAGGCTGTCAGAGAACTTCAGCCTTCTATTTTCAGCCTATCCACCTGAGGAATAACTATGTTTGTTGACACGATAACATATCCAGCAGCTTTTTTTGCAGGACTTCTTTCTTTCTTTTCTCCTTGTATCCTGCCAATTATTCCATCGTATTTTACTTTTATAACGGGTTTTTCCATAGAAGAGTTGACCACAGACTGTAATGCAGAAATTAGAAGGAAAGTATTTTTAGCTACTGTATCATATGTTTTAGGTTTCTCTTTTATTTTTGTTCTTATGGGAGCTTCAGCGTCATTGCTTGGAAATATCATATACAAGTATAGTAATTTTATAAGAATAACAGGCGGTATTTTAATAATAATATTTGGGATGCATTTAATCGGCTTAATCCGCATCCGTCATTTTTATCATGAAAAACGGATTCACATAGTTAAAAAACCACTGCATTTTCTGGGGCCTTTTATAATTGGTATGGCTTTTGCCGCTGGCTGGAGCCCTTGTATAGGTCCTTTATTAGGCTCGATACTTGTTCTTGCCAGCAATCAGGAGAATGTATGGCAGGGAGTTATACTTCTTGTAGCATATTCTGCAGGGCTGGCAATGCCTTTTGTTTTAGTGTCCATATTTGTTAATTTTATGCTTAAATTTATCAAAAAAGCATCTAAGGTTTTGCATTATGTAAATATTGTTGCAGGTGTTTTGCTTATTTTTGTGGGCCTGTTTCTCATATCAAACAAAATGTATTTATTAACTTTTTTTGGATAAAACGATGAAAAATATATTTAAATACGCTTGTTTTTTAACAGTAATAATTTTTATTCTATCTACGTTGTCTTTCAGTTTTGCTTCTTCAAAACGCATAAACTGGCTTACATACAAACAAGGGATTGAGCTGAACAAAAAAGAGGGGAAAAAGATATTTTTATACTTTTATGCTGACCGGTGCACTTACTGTAAAAAAATGGAGAAGGAAACGTTCAATGATTATCCAGTTGCTTCCTATATAAATGGCAACTTTATTCCCATAAAGGTAAACTCTGACAGAGAGGTTAAGATAGTGTTGGATTTTGGTATAAGAGGGTTACCGTCCACCTGGTTTATTGCAGAAAATGGAGAAAGAATTAGCAGCTTGCCTGGTTACATACCCCCTAAAAGGTTGCTTAATATTCTTAAATATATAAATACAGATAGTTTTAAAGAGATGGCCTTTAGAAAATTTATGGGAAATATGTAATTGCTTTACAATGAGTTATGGAACTTTAGTGCCTTACTTTGAGAACCAATAAAAATATCTTTTTATCAGACGTATTGCAATAGAGACTATTACTCCCGCACTCATTACTACTATAAGGACAGGCACCCAGATATATTCATTATATTCTGTTTTTTCGACTGCTTCTAATATGCCGGCAATGCCAAACAGAAAGACAAGCGACATGAATACAATAACTGTATAACAAGCCTTTTCAGTATCATACCACGGTGCTATTACTTTTCTGAATAATGGATTTTGGTCAAGAGGCATATTACTCCTTTAAAATTTTAATTATTATAACATACAATTCATTAATAGATCAAGCTGTGGAATTAGATTATGACAAAAAAAAGATTGATAAATAGATGGTTAATTAACATTTTTCTCTTCAGCCTATTTCTTAGCAATATTTGGGGGTGTGCTTTGCCTGTAAAGAAGCTTTTTATAAAAGATATGTCAGAATCATTTGAAGCGGGCACCATTATTTCTGCAGAAACCGGCAAGCCAGTATCTTATGAGTGTCTTATTAATGACCTTGAAGATGTCCAGGTAATTTATATCGGAGAAAGGCATAATGACCCCTCACATCACGATATTCAGCTCAGATTAATCAAAGAAATTTTCAAGTCGCATCCATATATTTCTGTAGGCATGGAAACATTTGATCGATCATACCAGCAGATTCTTTATCTTTGGTCTGATGGTGAACTGAATGAAAAAGAATTTATGGAAAAAATACACTGGTACGCTAACTGGAGGTTTGATTTTGAATTATATAAGGATATTCTAGTTTTTCTAAAAAATAACAAAATAAGAATAGTTGGTCTTAATCTCCCTTTCCATATTCCACCAAAGATAGCCATTGGCGGAATCGACACCCTTTCTGACGATGAAAAGAAAAACCTTCCAAAGGAAATAGACGTCTCAAATGCTGACCACAAAGCCTATTTAGAAAAAATATTCGAAGAACACAAAGTCAAAGGAAGGGAAAAATTTGAGAATTTCTATATGGCCCAATGTGTATGGGAAGAGATAATGGCTGAATCAATTTCACAAAATTTGAAGGGGAAGCCAATGATAGTACTTGTTGGAAATGGTCATATTGTGCATAAATTTGGAATTCCAGACAGAGCATTTCGTCGCACCGGAGCTTCGTTCAAAACTATTTTTCTCGTACCGGCAGGCAGTAAATCTGAAGCCGAACTTTCTTTTGCAGATTATATTTGGGTAACCCCTTCGATTAATAAGCACCATATGGGGCGGAGACCTGATTAAGCAAAAAATTTGTCATGGGAAAAAGATACACAATATAGATTTTTGGTAACACTTTAGCCTTATGAAACAAATCGGCTGAGGGCGTGAGCTTCAGGTGCGATACATTCAAAACAGGAAACTGTACTCTAAAAATGAGTAACATCTCAATAAATTGGATGGCGGAAGTGCATGGGAATCGAACCCACCCGGGACGGTTTTAGCGCCCCACACCGGATTTGAAGTCCGGGAGCCCCACCAGTGAGCTGTGCACTTCCGATAGTAAAATCTATAATATATTATTATTATTTCAACAAGTATTAAAAAATGGTTTTGCAAAAATATTCCATCGTAAAAAAATACAGGTTAATAAAATGATAAATAGAGATAGACTGCTGGAAACTTTCACTCATCTGGCAGGAATTGACAGCGTCTCAAAAGATGAAGGGCGTATTTGCCAAGAAATCAGTGAAATACTTGAGTCAATGGGTGCAGAAACTTTTATTGACAGCGCCGGAGAAAAAACAGGGAGCAATACTGGAAATCTTATTGCCAGATTCAAGGGAAATGTCAAATGCCCCCCGCTGCTTCTTAATGCTCACATGGACACCGTCAATCCCGGCAAAGGCATATCTGTTATATTCAAAGACGGAATCCTTACAAGCGATGGAACAACAATCTTGGGAGCAGATGATAAAAGCGGTATCTCCATCATAATAGAAACCATAAAAATTCTCCAGGAGAACAACATTGAATACAGTCCGTTAGAGATTGTATTTACTACCTGCGAAGAAATAGGCCTTTTAGGCGCCAAACATCTTGATTACAGCCTGATTACAGCAAGCTACGGCTATACGCTGGATGCCACCGATACAGAAGGTATAGTCACACGGGCACCTGCTGCAAACCGTATTGAGTTTAAAATACACGGCAAAGATGCCCATGCAGGGGCTGCGCCTGAAAAAGGGATAAATGCCATCTGTCTTGCAAGCAAGGCTATAGCAGCCCTTGATATCGGCAGAATCGACCATGAAACAACATGCAACATCGGCATAATCGAAGGCGGAATAGCCACAAATATAGTTCCAGACATGGTTACGGTTAAGGGTGAAGCCAGAAGCCATGATAAAGAAAAGCTAAGAAAAATTACGGCTGAAATAGTATCATCTTTTAAAACTGTCGTTGATAATTATAAAAATCCTGTTTCAGATGATGAACTTCCTTGTCTTGAAATTTCTATTGAAAATGAATTTCCATTAACTAACATTTCTGACGATACCCCTGTTGTAGCTCTTGCACGTAAAGCCGCTAAAAATCTTGGAAGAAATATGGCTTCCAGAATAAGCGGCGGAGGCGCTGACGCAAATATTTTCTTTGAAAAAGGTATTACTGTCGGCGTTCTCGGAACTGGTATGCAGGATATGCATACAGTGCGTGAGTCTGTAAAACTTGATGATATGGTTCGTACAGTTGAGCTTTTACTTGAGATAATCAGAATTCATTCCAGGGAATTATAATATGTTAGCCTATTTTGATTGTTTCTGCGGCATAAGCGGCGATATGACGCTGGGAGCCTTTATCGACATTGGAGTCCCATTAATATGGCTGAAGGAGTCCCTTGAAAAATTACCATTAAAAGATTTTGATATATCTGTTGAATCAATTTCCCGAAGTGGAATTAAAGCTCAAAGTGTCCATGTCCTTACAAAAGATAATTTAAAATCCAGGCATTATTCTGAGATTAAAGATCTTGTCAAAAACAGCCCTCTGTCTCAAAACGTAAAGAAAAAGAGCCTTGAAATTTTTGAAAGGCTCGCAATTGCTGAAGCTGAAATACACGGACAGCCCAAAGAAAAAGTTCATTTTCATGAAGTAGGGGGGATTGATGCTATAGTAGATATTGTCGGCTCGGCTCTATGTCTGGAATATCTGGGTATTGAAAAGGTAGTTTCATCGAGAATTCCTTTAGGCAATGGTTTTGTCTCCTGCCAACACGGAACACTGCCCGTTCCTGCTCCTGCAACCCTTTCAATCCTGAAAGGAATTCCTGTTTATGGGACAGAAATTCCGCACGAGCTGGTTACGCCGACTGGCGCCGCAATTATTGCCTCTATTGCTGATTCCTTTGAAGAAATTCCGGATATTATAGTTGAAAAAACAGGATATGGTGCAGGAAAACGAGACCTTAAAACAATACCGAATCTTTTGCGGATTATTATTGGAACAAAAGAAACACTTACTTCAGACTTTCAAAAAGACAGGGTTTCAGTAGTTGAGACGTGTATTGATGATATGAATCCGGAATTTTTTGGCTTCTTGATGGATCGCCTGTTTGAAGAAGGAGCTATAGATGTTTACTTGATTCCTGTGTATATGAAAAAAAACAGACCGGGCACAATGATTCAGGTTCTGTGTATGGAAAATAGAAAAAAAAGTATAATAAATCGTATTTTATCTGAAACCACATCATTGGGTGTAAGATATTATGATGTTCAAAGATTTAAACTTGTTCGGGAGAATATAACTATAAAAACGATTTATGGTGATGTCCAAATAAAACGTATAAAAGATCCAAACGGATCTGTGCGGCTTGTGCCTGAATACAAAGTTTGTAAAAAAATTGCCATAGAAAAGGGTATTCCGCTAAAAATTGTATATGACACGATAATTAAAGAGACAAATAAAATCTAACAGTTTACGGTTGTCGGTTTACAGTTTTATGTTTTGATCAACCGTGAACCGTGAACCGTGAACTGTTACAATCTAATCTGTATTGCAGCTTGACAAAAACTATACCTGCTTATAGAACCTGTGCATGAATTTTAAAGACAGATCGGTCATGGTGCTTGCGACCGGTTTTTTTGCCGGCTACATTCCTTTTGCACCTGGCACTTTTGGGTCCATCGTGGGGCTTCCCATTTGTTTTTTTCTATCTAAAGCCAGATTATCGGTTGCTATTCCTTTTATTTTAATATTTATTTTTTTTGCCATATGGATAGCGAGCATGGCTGAAAAAATATTAATACAAAAAGACCCCGGGTGTATTGTAATTGATGAAATAGCAGGTATTATGATAGCGCTTTTTGGTATGCCATTTAATACAATTTCCATTGCTGCCGGTTTTGTAACATTCAGATTTTTTGATATCTTGAAACCTTTTCCAATTCGGTATATAGAAAGAAGATTTGCCGGAGGTACCGGTGTTGTTATGGATGATCTGATGGCAGGTGTTTACAGTAATATTGTACTGAGACTTTTATTTATATACCTCGGAAGGTTATAAATTATAAGCTGTGGCCTTTCGAGGCACTAACTAAAGGGATAAATTAACTTGAAACAGAAAAACCCATC
>QMMZ01000150.1 GCA_003647525.1 Deltaproteobacteria bacterium
AAGCGTAATTTAAAAGAACCGGTGAGGCAAGATAATCATATATTAGAACATCAGCTTGTTTAATACATTCCAGTCCTTTTACTGTAATCAGTCCTGGATCGCCAGGACCCGCACCAACCAGATAGACTTTACCTTTCATAGTTTTCATTTGTTTCCGCTTTTATTCTTTCTAGTATTTTTTTGGCGCCCATAGAAATAAGGCTATCAGCAAGTTTAGCGCCAATGCTTTTGGATTGCTCAACAGGGCCCGACAAGGTTTTCTTTAAAATGGTTTTTCCATCAATATCAGCAACAAGCCCGCTCAGAGTAAATATATTTTTTTCAATTTTCCCATGCGCAGCTATAGGGACTTGGCATCCTCCTTCCAGGCAGTTTGAAAAGGCGCGTTCACCAATAACGGCAAACCTTGTTTTTTGATGATCCAAAGCAGTAACTATTGGTTCTATTTCTGCATCGTTTTCCCTGATTTCAATACATAAAGCTCCCTGACCGACAGCCGGCAGCATTATATTTTCATCAAGATATTCGGTTATTCTGCTTTCATAATTAAGACGTTTAACGCCGGCAGCGGCCAGGATTGTTGCATCCATATTTTCTGTTTCGAGTTTCTTTAGACGGGTATCAAGATTGCCCCTTAAAGGCAAGATAACGAGATCCGGTCGTGCATGTCGTAGTTGGGCGGAGCGGCGAAGACTGCTGGTGCCGATTCTGCTGCCGCTTATGAGTTCAGATAAGAGAAGACCATTTTTAGAAATAAGAACATCATTAGGCGTTTCGCGCTCGGGCACCGCACCTATACACAGGCCCGGGGGTATTTCTGCAGGCATGTCTTTCATGCTGTGAACCGCAAGATCTATTCGCCCATCTAAAAGAGCTTCCTCAATTTCCTTTACAAAAAGTCCCTTGCCGCCGACCATGGCAAGGGGTACGTCCAGAATTTTGTCTCCTTTTGTCTTTATAATAATGAGATCGACGGAAAGAGAAGGGTTTATAGATATTAGAGCAGATTTTACCCAGTTTGCCTGCCAGAGAGCCAGCTTGCTCCCCCTTGTTCCTATTTTAATATTTTTTTTCATTAAAGACCACAGCTCGAACAACTTGTTGCCGAGCATCCGCTGCATGATGAATCTGAAGCAGATGTTTTGGCGGTTTCACCTCCGCTTCCTTTGCTGACAAAGCCGCATGCAGATAAAACTCTGCTTACTTTCTTATTTTTGCATGCAGGACAAATCGGCTCTTCTTTTCCAAAGACAAGGTACTCAAAATTTTTGTTACAGTTATTACAATGATATTCATAAATAGGCATACTCATTTCTCCTAACTATCAAATCGAAAATTTTTAGCAATTAGCCTTTAGCAGTTAGCCTTTAGCAGTTAGCCTTTAGCAGTTAGCTTTTAGCAGTTAGCTTTTTCACAAAAAACATTAAGCATTAATGTTTTTAAATCAACCAGATATTTTTTCAATCACACCTGCCGCGATCAGCGGCAGCATTATTTCATGATGGCCTGCAAGATTAAAACTCTGTCCACCCCTTGCTGTCGGCCGGTTAACAACGTTAGTCATTGGGCGGTAATATATTATGAAATCCATATTAACGCTGGTAAAGTTTTCCAGATCGTGGCATTTTTACTTTATTGTCCTTTAGGAAACAGAATTCTTTCAACAAGTTCGCAAAGAATATGACACAATGTTATATGTGTTTCTTGAATTCTTGCAGTTGCGCCGGATTCAACGGAAAATACCAGATCAGCACATTCAGCCAGTTTCCCGCCGTTACCCGTCATTCCTATTGTTAGAATTTCCATGTTTTTTGCTGTATTTATTGCTTTAATTACATTTTTCGAATTGCCGCTGGTACTGATACCAACAGCAATGTCGTCTTTTTTGCCCAGAGCCCTTACCTGCTTGGCAAATATTTCATCAAAATGATAGTCATTGCCGATACTTGTTATTATTGATGTGTCGGTTGTCAGGGCAATGGCAGGGAGAGGAGGGCGTTCAATTTGAAAACGGTTTACAAATTCCGCCGCAATATGCTGGGCATCTGCCGCACTTCCACCATTGCCGAAAATAAGAATTTTGTGGCCAGAGGCAATGTTCATGGCTATCATGTCAGCGCCTTTTATAATAAGATCTATATTGTTTTTAATAAACCTGTCTTTAACCTCTATGCTTTGTTGCAGTATGTTCAGGATAATGTCTTTCATGATGAGCTGCCTGGTTTATTTAATTTGTCAATAAATTCAATCGAGTCACAACCTAGATCGTTTGCTTTTTGAAATTCATTCATGGCATATTCATATTGATTTTGTTTAAAATAAAGCCTTCCAAGTCTATGCCTGAACAGGCCGTTATCAGGAGAAATTTCGACACTTTGCCGGCAGAATATCGTTGCAACTTCAGCGTTTTCATCTTTAATATCAAAAAGATATCCAAGAGCTGAAAGAGAATCAGCATCATTAGGGTTAAATTTTATGGCTTTTTTATAAGATGCAATTGCTTCATCAATCTTGTTGATTGCTTTATTGCAATCGCCGAGGCAACGAAAAGCGGCTCCTGATTCAGGCCTCAAAGCAACCGCTTTTTCTATATGTTTCTTGCCTTTTTCCGCTTTGCCTGACTCAAGATAAAGCTTCCCGAGTTGAAATTCCACCTCAAACACATCTTCTCCGATGGCTTCAGCTTCAAGGAAGCGTTTCAGTGCCCTGTCTTTGTTATCCAATAACAGATTTACCAATCCTGAGTTGTATAGAGCCATGACTTCATTGGAGTCAAGCCAGATAGCTGTTTCAAATTCTTCTTTTGCTTTTTCAAAAGAACCTAAAAGACCATAGCAAACTCCCAGACTGTTATGGATATTCGCATCTAAAGGCTCAAGCAAAAGCCCTGTTTTGAACTCATTTATTGCGCCATTAATGTCTCCTTTCTGGTACAATTTATCACCGCTGATATTTAAACTCACAGCATCAAAGGCAACAGCGCTGTTTGGGCCAAAAAATGCAGCATGATCAAGTGCTTTCAGTCCATTATTCAGTAGTTGGTGCTTATTAAAATTGATAGTCGGATAAAATGCCATGCCTATGCTAATTGTTTCATTGAGAAGTTCTTCAACATCTTTTTGTACTTTATGGGCAAGCTCCATGCAGGAACCGTCATTTTTTTCAAAACAAAACCAGCCAAGCATATCATAGCCTATTTGACCCCACAGGCCTTTCTCATTCTTACAGATCGAGTCAATAATTTTGGCAAGTTTTACAAGCGTCTCAGGTGCATTCTCTTTGCCGGATTTTTCGTTACTATTAAATATATTGTCAATACGGATAACCATAGCTCCAAATTTTAATGAAGAATTAACTTTGGCAAGAGCATGGTCTATAAATTCTTTACCTGTAAGCATGCAGGGAAATTCATCTAAAAGATCAGTCTGGCTTGCAGAAAATTTAGCGTCATATTTAATATCACTTTTTATGTCAGGGGTTTTAGAATCTGTTTTATAGAGTAGAAATTGTCCGGCAGAATCACTGTCAATATATAATTTTTGCTGTGTTTTTGTCATCATGTGACCTTTTTCGGCATCTTGCCTAAACCTAAATTGAGCGATTTTTTACTCGACTTGCACCAATCTCTTGCGCATCAAGACCTTGGCACATTTCTTCGCAAAAAACCGATCAACTTTGGTTAAAGCGTTTTCAACAATCGAAAGCTCATCATTCTGTATGGTTCTAAGATCCATTATAAAATAGTCTTCTTCTATTCTTCCTATTATAGGGGGTGTGTTTTCCCGCATGTGTTTTTCAACAGCATTAACAGACATTCCATTGATTTTGATGCCCACACATATGCTGGGCAGCTCTAAAAGAGGTAGTGATCCACCACCGGCACGGGAAGAAAGCTTGAATAACTTAACAGACATGTTTGAGTTTTTGAGTTTTTTCAACATGCTTAAAAGCGTTTTTCCTTTTTTTTCGATATATTCTATTGGAAGGGTTAACATTCGGAGGGTTGGAATGCTTTCAATTGCTTTTCCCGGATCTCTGTATAAACGAAGGGTACTCTCAAGAGCCGCAAGGGTCAGCTTGTCTATTCGCAGCGCCCTGGTAAGAGGATTTTGTTTTATTTGGTCAACGATATTTCTTTTACCCACTATTATTCCAGCCTGCGGACCGCCAAGAAGCTTATCTCCGCTGAAAGTTACAACATCCGCTCCTGTTGACACGGATTCCTGGACAGTGGGTTCTTTTAATAGCCCATATTTTGAAAAGTCTATAAAAGTTCCGCTACCCAGATCTTCCATTACAGGAATTCGATATTTTTCCCCAAGTTCAACCAGCTCCTTTAGAGAGACATCGGCAGTAAAACCAACTACACTATAATTACTTTTATGCACCTTTAATAAAAGACAGGCATCACTTTCAACAGCGCTTTCATAATCTCTAAGATGGGTACGATTTGTTGTTCCAACCTCCTTTAAAATCCCACCACTTTTTACCATTACATCGGGTATTCTGAATGATCCACCGATTTCAACAAGCTCCCCTCTTGACACTATAACCTTTTTTTCTTTGGCTATTGTTTCTAAACAAAGCAGTACGGCAGCGGCATTGTTATTTACGGCCATTGCGGCTTCAGCACCGCTGATTTCACATAATATATCCTCGACCGCACTATATCGTGAGCCGCGGATACCTTTTGACAGATCAAATTCAAGGTTGGAATATCTGCCAGCTATTTCAGAAAGATTTTCAACAGCGTCAGCCGGAAGCAATGATCTCCCCAAATTTGTGTGGACTATAATACCGGTTGCATTAATAGTACGTTTAAGATTCAGTTGCATGATATTTTTTACGCTGCATTTAACCTTTTCAAGCAGCAAGCTTAAATCCAGATTTTCATCAGTTATCTCTTTGTCGTTATTAAGGATATCTGTGCGCAGGTCTTCAACAACAGAACGCGCTGAACGTACAAGAACGGATTTCGGAATATTTGCGAAGAAATGTTCATCCTTTGCATTTTCGAGAATAAAGTCAATGCCTGGAAGTCGTTGCAAAAGATCCTGTTGTTTTTCGCTTAACCTCATTATTTACCTGTAAAAAATTGGTCTAAGAAGATATTGAACTTAGCGCACCTTCGGTGCGAACTTTCGGGCTGTAATTATATTATTTTTTCGTCGGGGCGATCCTTGTGATCGCCCCGACTAGGGCGAATACAAGATTCGCCCTAGTCTATGAAAAATGGAAATTCCTATACTATAAATTTATTACATATCATTATAAAGTTTATAAGTTCAATACATTTCTTTTAATTCATACCCCCAATTCCCCTGACCATAGTGCTTCCAGAAAGAATTGCCATGGCAAAACCACAATAGCGGAATGAGTTTTAGAAATGTTCAAAATGATCAAACAGTAAGAAAGAATATTGCATCCATTGTATTATAAACTTTTTTCTGAATATATTCTTTACGTTTCTTACGATTTCTGCCATAATTTTTTAATCTCGTGGACTTATACCTCAAAAGGCCATAAATTGCGGTTTTTCGCTGGCCATGAACACCAATAGCTGCGTTGCTCAGGCTTGCAATAGCCTGCTATTCCGCACCTTCGCGCCTTCGCGTCTTGCTCTTGATGCTCATTGCTCACCGAAAAAAACGCAATTTGCAACCTTCCGAGGTATAGCTCCTTTATTTTATTTAGTGCCCAATCCAGCAGTTGCAAGTGGTATTGCTTTTAATTGGAATGGTGCAAACCAGGTAAATACTATCGGGCGCTCTTGCGCCACTAACAGGGTTTGTCTATTATCAACCATATAGACTTTCAGATAATTAATTTCACAAGGCCAGAAGGAGGAGGGCGTATTAGTTATACGTCGACGACTGATAACGCAGTGAAATTATTTATCTGAAAGTCTATAG
>QMMZ01000151.1 GCA_003647525.1 Deltaproteobacteria bacterium
ATGTTTTCCGTCAGGCCAAGTCTTTTTGAAATCCTTGCCACATGAGTATCCACAGCTATCCCCGGAATTCCAAAAGCACTGCCCAAAACAACATTTGCTGTTTTGCGCCCTACCCCCGGCAGTTTTATCAATTCATCCAATGAGTCAGGGACATTGCCTTTGTGTTTCTCAATCAATATCCTCGAACTGTTTTTGATATTCTTTGCCTTGTTTCTGAAAAAACCGGTTGGACGGATCAGTTCCTCAATTGTCTTATTGGAGGCATTGGCGAAATCGTAAGGAGTTTTCAGGTTTTTAAATAATTCTTTTGTTACTGAATTAACCTGTTTATCCGTACACTGGGCGGAAAGCATGGTTGCCACAAGAAGCTCAAAGGGATCTCTGTGTTTAAGCTGTGTCTTGACATTTGGAAAGGTCGTTCTTAGTATTTTACGAATCTTATCTGAACGTGTTTTAATATTCATCACTATCTTGTATTGTTATGACATTATCTTTAAAAAAAGTTCGTGCATTGGGTCTAAGCTCGGGAGGTTTAGACAGCATCCTGTCGGCGCTAATTCTGCGTGATCAGGGTATAGAGGTTGAATGGATATCTTTTGAAACACCATTTTTCTCATCAGCAAAGGCACGGCAGGCTGCATACAAAACAAAAATACCTGTAACAATAAAAAATATCACTCAGGTCTATCTTAAAATGCTGAAAAATCCCCCATGCGGATACGGAAAACATATGAATCCCTGCATGGACTGCCATGCTCTGATGTTCAGACTTGCAGGCAAAATAATGAAAAACAAAGGCTTTAATTTTGTTTTCAGCGGCGAAGTGCTTGGCCAGCGCCCCATGTCTCAGACTAAAGCATCTCTTCGTTATGTGGAAAGACATTCGGACATTGACGGCTATATACTTCGGCCTTTGAGCGCCAAAAGGCTGCCTTTAACCATTCCTGAAAAAGAAGGTTTCGTAAACAGGGAGCTGCTGCTCGATATTTCCGGAAGATCACGCAAGCCCCAGATAAAACTCGCTGAAAAATTCGGCATTACAGAATATCCTAATCCGGCAGGAGGCTGTCTTCTTACTGATAAAGGATATTCAGCCCGCCTCAAGGATCTTTTTGAACACCAGAGCACATACACTGAAAAAGAACTGCATCTGTTGAAGTATGGCAGACATCTTCGTTTTGACAATAATACAAAACTAATTATAGGACGTACCAAACAGGATAATGAAAAAATAATAAAATATCGCAACCCATCCAGGGATACGATTATAAAAGTAAAAGATTTCCCGGGCCCGATAGTTATAGTACCGCACAGAGCAAGTAAAGACATTATCATAAAGGCGGCATCAATCTGCGCGGGTTACAGCAAAGCGCCAGGCAATACAAAGGTTGATGTGCAGGTTGTTAACTCGTGCGGAAGTGAAATAATAAAAGTAACAGCAATATCTCCGGAAAAAGTCAAAGAGCTCTTAATCTAATTCATTGCATTTGCACTTAGCTGTCCACATGCTGCCGATATATCCTCGCCCTTGCTGCGGCGGACCATAGTAATGCAGCCCTTTCTATTCAGAATTTCCCTGAAGTTACTTATTGCTGATTCTTCCGGTCGCCTGAAGTCACTGCCCTCGTGTTCATTAAAGGGTATAAGATTGATTTTTGAGCGTATTCCTTTCAGCAGCTCAGCAAGCTGGTTTGCGTTTTCTTCTGAATCATTTATTCCCTTTATCAGAATATATTCGAACGTTATTTTGCTGCCCGGTCTTAAATTATACCCTCGGCATGCATCAAGCAACTCTTCTATTGGATATTTCTTGTTTACAGGCATAAGAAAGTCACGAGTTTTATTATCTGTTGCATTTAATGATACTGCAAGGTTAACCCTTGTTTCATTTCCCAAAGACAAAAGTTTTGATACAAGACCCGCTGTAGAGACCGTAACCCTGCGGCTCGAAAATCCAAGTCCAAAATCAGCTTCAGTAATAGTGTGAATAGCTTTTATAACATTTTGGAAATTAGCCAGAGGTTCTCCCATTCCCATAAAAACAATATTTGTAATGCGTTTTGAGCTGATTTGATCTTTTAAGATGTCTCGTACCTGAGCTACTATTTCACTTTTTGATAAATTGCGCACAAAACCGCCTTTTGCGGTAAGACAGAATCTGCAATCCTGTGCACAGCCCACCTGACTTGATATACAAAGTGTATAATGATCCTTTTCCGGAATCAGCACACTCTCAATATGATTTCCGTCTTCAAGTCTAAAAAGGTACTTTCTGGAACCATCCTGCGATTTTTCAATTTGAATTCCATCAAGTCGGTTAATGGTAAAATTAAGAAAAAGCAGTTTTCTGATCTCTTTCCCAAGATCTGTCATTATATCAAATGTGTCTGCCTGGCGGTTGTAAATCCATTTAAGGATCTGTCCTGCGCGATAATTCTCTATGTCATGATCTTCAAGCCATGAAGCCAGTTGTTCTCCGGTTAACTCTTTAATATCTGTTTTGTTTATTGAATTTGTCATTATTTATACTTTTTGTAACCGTTCACGGAACGTTAAAATTGGAAATTTAGCTTTCATGCTTTTGTACTGTTCTTCCCTATTTCCGATTTCCAATTTCTATTTTAATCTCTCCCTAATTTCTACTTTCCAATTTCAAGTTTCAAGCCGTGAACGGCTACTACTTTGTTAATGGATTCAGCAATTCTAATTTGGAAGATGTTGATTTACATCTTTATTATCCAGAAGGATCGAATGCGCTGTTCTGAAGAGATAGAAAAGAAAATTTTACTCAAACGAAAGCTCACAGAGTTTTCTTTTGACAATATGGTGAAACATTTTCGCTCTTTGATATCTGATTTCCCTGACAAGCGTACCGGGGCAAATTCTTATTATACCATTGAAGATGCGGCGTTGGGCGCTTTTTCTGTTTTTTTTACTCAGAGCCCATCTTTCTAGCATTTCAAGATACTATGCAAAAAGCTTTTTTCTAAACAGTTAGCTTCAGTTGTTCGAAAGCAGGGATTTATAATATTCGCTCGTTTCAGCCATCGGCAGTCTCTCAAACAGCAAAAACCGATACTTCTCCGGCAATGATTTACCTTCCTCCAGATACCGATTGATATCTCTTATCTCATTATCCGTCAGTTTTATCTGTGAGCCTTTTCAGTTCCTTCTTTCCTTTATCTGTCAGCCGGTATTCTTGCAGACTACTTTGAGGTTTGTCCGGGATTGTATAAGCAATCATTTGAGTTTCAACCAGACTTCTAACGGTTTCATCAAGATGACGATAGGTTTTTTTATGGCCAAAAGAGATAGCCATTTCTTTTTTTGAATGCTCTTTTTCCTTCAATAAACGCAATATCTGTATACTTAATGTCTCTGACTCTACCCCTGACTCTACCCCTGACTCTACCCCTGACTCTACCCCTGACTTTGATTGTATAAAAGCTTCTTTACTTTCCTTTAGTTGTTTAATGTATTGAGGATGAATTTTCAAAGTTGTCAAAAAATAACTTCTGTCATCATCGGTTTCAAACAATGCCGGCGGCGAACCGTTTGCTTTCATGGCTCTGATTATTTTGGGTATTCCGGTACACCTTCCTTCGGTCATCTTCAGTTCTTTGAAAAAACTCGCCGATCCTTCGGTTACGGTATCTTCGGGCAACAAACTTTCCTTTCGCAATATCAGACTGTTTGATTGACCGGTCAGGTCCCGGAAAACTCAGGATCTCTATCCTGTCCGGATGAATTCTATTTTCTACGGGTTCCCTGACATCATAGCCTCTATGGTACATGGCATTGACAATGCTTTCCTCAAGAGCAACATAGGAATAATTGAAATATCGGATCGCCTCTGCCTGATCAGGCACTTTCCGAACATACTCTTTTAAGATTACATTTTTCAGATAGGTCAGCACATCACGAACCTGCTGGTGTATCGGGCCTTGAAATATTTTTTCATCAAGCCTGTCATCTCCAGGCGTTTCCGGGAACTGTACCAATTCAATCTGGGACATTAGAATTAACTTCTGCGGCAGGTCGTTAAAAAACAGCAATCCCACATTACGCGGTTTTATATATTCGCTTGTGCCTTCAACAATCATCATCTGTTTGCAGAGCTGCTCAAAAGGCATGTCCGCAGACTGTTTGTATAGTTCGCTTCCGACTTCACTTAAAAACGCCTGTATAAGCGTCAGCTTCAGATCGGTAATTTCCGAAGAATGATGGATACGGTCATCAAAAGGTATGGCTCCTGCAAGGGCAATCAGTTCTTTCTGCTCTTCAGTCCTTGCCTTTACGGTATTTGAGAATCTTCTGATATAATAAGCACACTGATTGTCTTTTTTCCCAAGAGACAGAGGCGCCTGATACGGCCTGTTCTGGCCGCCCGGCACCCAGATAATCAGAATATGTTTTCCCCTGAATACAACCGGTTCAACAACAGGGAAGAAATTGGGCTTTAAAAAGTTGCACAGGTTTAGCAGCTCTTTTTGAATGGTGTCTATTTTTTCAGGCATCAACCCTTTGGGCGGAAAAGCAGGCTTTCCATTTTCCTCTTCAATTCCCACAATTATGTACCCGCCTCCCCAATTGTTAATATCATTGGAAAAAGCGCAGATAGTATGCAGTATCTTTTCAGGATTCCATCCAGCCTTGAATTCCAGCCGTTCCCATTCAACAACCTGGCCTGTTAATAAATTATCTATGTTTATCGGTAATGCCATTTTAGCTCACTTCAAACTTTAGTCACTTCTTTAATCTAAGGGCTCGCACAAAAATAAGTCCGCAATTTTAAATGAAATGGGTCAATAGTAGACTTTGACCCAAGTCCCTCTCAATATTTTTCTGATTTTTTATCTTTATTCTTAAACTTCTATGCCCCCGTTGAATTTTGACCAATCAACAAGGGTCAAACGTAGACCCGACCCCAGTTCTCATATATTTGTCATCACACTTTCTGCTGGTTCGTGTACGTCGGTATCGCATAGTTGTAGCCGTAATCGTAGGTTGGGTTAAGCGAAGCAACCCAACATTATATCTGTGCGGTCATTATTGTTTAAAAGAATCCGTTTGCGTTCGTCGGTCGTGAGTCGCCATTCGCTTTTGTGGGATTGATACAACTGCGGGGTTTTGCCTTTGGCCCATTTTTCAGGATCATCATTCACGTATTGGTCACGATGCCAATCAAGCAAATACTGGAATGCTCCGAGCAAAAAAGAGCCTGAACCACAGGCAGGGTCTAATATTTTTAATTTGCTTACAGCGCCTCTCGGCCCCGGCTTTTTATTTTCGACCAGTTTTCCTACGGTTTGCTTTACGATGTAATTAACTATGTATGTGGGGGTATAATAAACACCACCGGCTTTTCTTACTTCCGGTTTTTCCTCTATTTTTGCCTGATGTTTCGGTGTCAGACGGATGATTTTACCAAGAAATTGTTCATACACCTGACCCAATATATCGGCAGGTAACACGGAAAATTCATAAGGGCTGTCAGGATAGTATAAATTTTTGAAGATGTCTTTTAAAGTCTTGTCATCAATAGTCAGGCTTGAAGTAAGATTGTCGAAATTATCACGGGTCTTTTCTTTTTTAAAATGGAACAAGCCTGAATTATATTTATCATCCGCTTTGCGAAAAAGATGAAATAATCGTCTGTAAACATTGTTTCCATTTTGCAAAGCCATTAATCTGCCGTAATTTTCAATGCCTCGATCTTCGCAAATACGAAGAAAAATAATCCTGTCAATTGTCTGCTGAACAGCAAAATTAAGTTCTCTCTGAGCAAGATCAGGATTCCGCAAAGCAATATTACGAGCTAAAAGCTCTCGCCAGCGTTCAATTTCAGCTAAAAAGGCTTTATCAACTTCGGCA
>QMMZ01000152.1 GCA_003647525.1 Deltaproteobacteria bacterium
CCATATGGTCTTCTTCTTGTAACCGGTCCGACAGGCAGCGGCAAAACAACCACATTGTACTCTGTTCTTAATAAACTTAATAAAGAAGACACAAAAATACTCACTGCCGAAGATCCAGTTGAATTCAACTTTAGAGGGATAAATCAGGTACATGTTAAAGATGAAGTTGGGATGACTTTTGCTGCAGCTCTTAGATCCTTTCTGCGCCAGGACCCTGATATAATAATGGTAGGCGAAATTCGTGATCGGGAAACAGCAGAAATTGCTATAAAAGCCGCTATGACCGGGCATCTGGTTTTCAGCACCCTTCATACAAATGACTGCCCTTCAACCATAGGACGTCTTGTAGATATCGGCATACCATCTTACATGTTATCTTCGGCTGTAACCATGGTATTATCACAGCGACTATCCAGAAAACTTTGTCAAAATTGTAAGGAATTGGTCAATAAAACCGACAGCGATGAATTGGAGATTATGGGATTCTCCAAAAAGGAAATTCCGGATTTGAAAATTTATGGACCAAAAGGCTGTTCAAGATGCACGGGAACCGGCTACAAAGGCAGAGTAGGCTTATATGAGCTAATGGAAGTAACCGACGAAGTTGCCAAGGCAATAAATGCCAACATTTCTGAGGAGCAACTCAGGAAAACCGCTATACAGGAAGGTATGAATACTTTGAGGGACTCCGGGCTTACTAAAATTAGAGAGGGGATAACCTCTATCGATGAAATTCTAAAACGAACAACTATAACCAAAGAGGCTCTGCCCGCATATCTTGTGAATCCTGATGTAGAAAAACACGAAGATAAAGATGTGATTATCCGTGAAGGCAATAAAGATATAGATTTCTTCAAGCTTATACAAGGTGCTTTAATTGTTGTTAAGGGAGGCAAAATAATTGCGGAGATTGTGGAGCCCGGTGAATATTTTGGAGAAATGTCAGCAATAACTGGAGAACATAGATCCGCAAGTATTATATCAAAAGGAAGATCGGTAATAAAGCGCTTCCCCGGGGATAAGATCTATGAAATAATTGAGAAATATCCTGATGTTGCCAAACATCTATTCGAGGTAATTGCCGCTCGTCTAAATCAGGCAGATAAGATTATCGTTAAGCTGATTAATGAGAGAAAGCAAGCAAAATAAGTGCCTAAAGTGAGCTAAAGTATATTAAAGTGCCTAAAGTCGAGGAATGCGCCTTTGGCGCTGCTAATTTTATATGAATTAATGGAGCGAAGCGACTCCTTAACTTTAGGCACTTTAGCTCACTTTAGGCATTTTAGGCACTTTTTATGATACCAGAGATAGGAGTGTAAGCGATTAATAACATGCGAACAGGTATTGGATATGATGTACACAGGCTTGTTCATGGTCGAAAGCTGGTTCTTGGAGGGGTCATTATTCCCTTTGAAAAGGGTTTATTAGGCCATTCAGATGCAGATGTGCTTGTCCATGCCTTATGTGATGCCCTTTTAGGCGCAGCCGGGTTAGGTGATATCGGTCAACATTTTCCGGATACAGATCCTGTATTCAAAGATATTCACAGTATAAAACTTCTTGTAAAAACCTGCGAAATGATCAGTAGAAAAGGCTTTAAAATAAATAACATGGATTCTACGATTTTTGCACAGGAACCAAAAATTGCTCCTTTTAAAGAAGCCATGAAAAAAAATATCGCTCAGGCAATAGAAGTTGAACCGAATCTTATCAATATCAAAGCCACCACAACTGAAGGCCTCGGTATGATTGGTGAAGGGAATGGAATCGGGGCTATGTGTATAGTTCTAATTAGTGGCTGGACGAAAACTCAAAACACCTGAGATTATAGTCAGTTGGATGCTATTCTCAAATCGAAGATTTTTAGCAGTTAGCTGCTAACAGCTAACAGCTAACAGCTAATGGCTAATAGCTTTTTTACAAATAAGCTGAAACTATTGCCGGCATTTAAAAAATTACTTTTCGGACAGGCACTTTAGCTCACTTTAGGCATTTTAGGCACTTTTCCGGTTTGTCCGGGTTAGGTTAAATTGGAAACAAACAGTTCGGATATTAGATTATGACAATTCGCATATATAATACATTAAATAGAAAAAAAGAAATTTTTGAACCTGTGAAACAGGGCAGGGTGGGTATGTACGTTTGTGGTCCGACTGTTTATGATTCATGTCATATCGGACATGCAAGGTCTATATTAACATTCGACGTGATTTCAAGATATTTAAAAGCAAGCGGTTTTGAAGTAACTTATGTTAGAAATTTTACTGATATTGACGATAAAATAATTAATCGGGCAAATCAGACAGGTATTGATTGCAAAGCACTTGCTGAAAAATACATAAATGAATTTTACGAAGACATGGATGCTCTTAATGTTGAAAGACCCACAATTGAACCAAGGGCCACGGAACATATTGCTCAGATTATAAAAGTCATTGAAATGCTTATAGATAAAAGCATGGCGTATCAGATCGACGGTGATATATTTTTTGCAATAGAATCATTTAAAGATTATGGCAAACTTTCCGGACGTAAGCTTGAAGATATGGAAGCCGGCGCCAGAGTAAATATCGACGAAAGAAAACGCAACCCTTTTGATTTTGCTTTATGGAAATCGGCCAAGCCTGGAGAGCCTGCGTGGGACAGCCCGTGGGGTAAGGGGAGGCCGGGATGGCATATTGAATGTTCGGCAATGAGCACCGAATATCTGGGTAAAACATTTGATATCCATGGCGGAGGAAAAGATCTTATCTTCCCGCATCACGAAAATGAAATTGCACAGTCAGAAGGGGCATTTGGCAAGCCTTTTGCCAGATTCTGGATTCACAACGGCTTTGTAAATATAAACCAGGAGAAAATGTCAAAATCACTTGGCAATTTTTTGATGATAAAGGATATATTAAAATCCTTTCATCCTGAGGCTGTAAGACTGTTTCTCCTTTCCAGCCATTATAGAAGCCCCATTGATTTTACTGATAAAGCAATGGATGAGGCAAGTGCCGGCCTTGACAAGATTTATGCACTGCTTGAGCGTGTTGAAGAAAAGAAAGAACTTTCAGAAATAAATAATGTTGAGCCTGGTAATTATTACAAGCAGTTTTGCGAGGCAATGAATGACGATTTCAATACTGCCCGAGGCATTGGAGTGCTTTTTGACGCTGTTCGAAATATAAATCGTTTGTTAGATGAAAATAAACAATGGTTATCTCAAGACACAATAAAAGATATAATTTCATGTAAATCAGATATCCTGAAAATAGGCGGCATATTAGGCATTCTTTATGAATCACCTGAAGCCTATTTTGAGGGAAAATAATCTAATGGCTTGGAAAAAAAGTCAATTGATCCTGCAGTTATTGAAGATATGGTTAAAGAGAGAGAAAAAGCCAGAAAGGCAAAAAACTGGGAAAAGGCAGATAAAATCAGGAAACAACTTGAAGTCATGGATATTGTTATTGAGGACCGTCCGGAGGGTACGATATGGAAGGTGAAAAAATGAGTAATCCTTTACGGTTCACGGTTGACAGTTTACAGTTTTATGTTTTGAACAACCGTGAACCGTGAACCGTGAACCGTAAACTGTTGCCAATAAATATAAGAAGTTATCCAATCAATCTTTATGCCTTCATTTAAGTTAGTATCGAACTTTACCCCAAAGGGGGACCAGCCTTATGCAATAGAATATTTAAGCAAAGGTGTTTTATCCGGGAAAAAACACCAGGTCCTTCTGGGTGTCACAGGATCCGGCAAAACATTTACAATTGCTCATGTTATAGCAAAAGTTGAAAAACCAACCATAGTCCTAGCCCCGAACAAAACATTGGCTGCACAACTGTACAGCGAGTTCAGGGAACTGTTTCCGGAAAATGCTGTTGAATATTTCGTAAGTTACTATGACTACTACCAGCCTGAAGCATATATCCCTGCCAGTGATACCTATATACAAAAAGACTCCTCAATAAACGAAATGATTGATAAACTTCGCCATTCCGCGACAAGATCTGTTCTTTCACGACGGGATGTTATTGTGGTGGCAAGTGTATCCTGCATATTTGGGCTTGGCGCTCCTGAAGAATATCTTGCAATGAGTATTAATCTTGAAACCAATACCGAACTATCCCGCGACAAACTTATTTCAGATCTTGTTGCCATCCAGTACGATCGTAACGATATTGATTTCCACAGGGGAGTATTCAGGGTAAGAGGTGACAGGGTGGAAATTTTTCCATCCTATGAAGAAGATTTGGCGGTAAGGATAGATTTTTTCGGGGATCAGATCGAGAATATATCAGAAATTGATTCGTTAAAAGGTAATGTAATTAATTGCATCAAAAATATATCTATATATCCGGCAAGCCACCACGTCAGTAATAAAAATATATTAAAAAGAGCAACCAAAACGATCATCGCGGAACTTAAAGACAGAATTGAATATTTCAGGCATGAAAACAAGCTGATAGAAGCACAGCGGATAGAAGAAAGAACCAATTTCGATCTTGAAATGATGCAGGAGCTTGGATACTGCAATGGAATTGAAAATTATTCGAGACATTTTACTGGAAGAAAGCAGGGAGAACCTCCGCCCACGCTTTTAGACTATTTCCCGGATGATTTTCTTGTATGCATTGACGAAAGCCATATCTCTGTCCCACAGCTTCGAGCTATGTACGCGGGTGACAGGTCTCGCAAGAAAACACTTATCGAGTATGGATTCAGGCTGCCGTCAGCTCTGGATAACCGTCCCCTGAAGTTTGAAGAATTTGAGTCAAAAATATCCCGGGCGATTTATGTTTCAGCAACTCCTGCAGAATATGAAGTTGAGAAAGGAGAACATGCTATTGTCGAACAGATCGTAAGACCAACAGGTCTTATTGATCCTTCAATTGATGTGCGGAAAGCGGAGAATCAGGTTGATGATCTTTATGATGAAATTATTAAGCGCGATAAGTTGAATGAGAGAGTACTGGTAACTACCCTTACGAAACGTATGGCGGAAAATCTTACTGAATATTATGCGGATCTGGGAATTAAAATACGTTATCTTCACGCTGATATCAAAACGATAGAACGTATGGAAATCATAAGGGACCTCAGAAAAGGCGAGTTTGATGTGCTTGTTGGGATAAATCTGCTGCGTGAGGGCCTGGACATACCTGAGGTTTCACTCGTGGCAATACTGGATGCCGATAAAGAAGGATTTTTACGTTCAGCCAGATCACTTGTTCAAACATGTGGACGTGCTTCCAGAAATGTCAGCGGTATGGTAATAATGTATGCTGACCATATTACAAAATCAATGAAACATGCAATAGACGAAACCAGTAGACGCAGGGAAATACAGCGGGCTTATAATAAAAAATACGATATTATCCCGATAACAATAAAAAAGAATATAGCATCTATATTTGAGACTGTTTATGAAACCGATCATGAACAGGTTGATAATGTGTCAGAAACACTTGCAGAGTATGAATCTGCTGATAATCTGGATGATATTATAAAAGCTATGGAAGATGAAATGAATCAGGCGGCAAGAGAACTTGCATTTGAAAAAGCAGCAGAGCTGAGGGACCAGATAAAGGCGCTTAAAAAAATAATGCTCTATTAAAAACGGTTTACGGTTCACAGCTTACGGTTTACGGTTTACGGTTGCTCAAAACATAAAACTGTTAACTGTAAACCGAGGGTGCAATACAAAAAAGTGATAAGATATAAGACATTAAATGGGTAGCTTTTTTGAATATCGAATGTCGAACAGGGAATAATGAATGTCGAAGGAAGGGATTCTGCCATTTGATATAGGTTTTTTAAGTCATTCAATTGATCTCGATTTTTGTAACAAGCACAGGTATTGCCAA
>QMMZ01000153.1 GCA_003647525.1 Deltaproteobacteria bacterium
ATAGAACTCGTTAATAATGGTTAATTGTTCTCGTTCCCATGCTCCAGCATGGGAACGAGGCAAGCCCAAGAATACTATCAATGAAAATAAAGCTTTACCTTGACTTTAATGGCTAATTTTCTTAAAGTTGCAATAATCTATTTGTAACGGTTCAGGGTTGGTGAAGGTTAACAAAAAAAGGTAACTCTGAACTGTGAACCGTGAACCTGAGTAGTTACGCCTATGATACGATTTTTTGAATTTGCAGGGAGACCGCTTGTATTTTTTATTGAAGAATGCGGCAGAATTATACTCCTTCTGCTGTCAACCATATCATGGATGTTCCGCCCTCCGTTTCGTTTTAGAGTAATTTTTAAGCAAATGGAATTTGTTGGAGTCAATTCCGTTGGTGTTGTTCTGATTACAGGCGCTTTTACAGGTATGGTTCTCGCTCTTCAGACGTATCATGGTTTTAAGATGTTCGGGGGTGAAAGCCTGGTTGGCTCAACTTTGGCCCTGGCAATGACACGCGAACTTGGGCCGGTTTTTACCGCCCTGATGGTTACAGGGCGTGTAGGTTCAGCAATGTCGGCTGAACTTGGCACAATGAAAGTCACAGAGCAGATTGATGCATTAAATACGATGTCAGTCAATTCCATTCAATATCTGGTTATGCCTCGTATAATCGCCGCAATATTAATGCTTCCTGTTTTGACAATTATATCTGATTTTGTCGGTATTGTGGGCGGCTATTTTGTCGGTGTTAACCTTCTAAAAATCAATTCAGGAATTTTTATAGCCAAAATAATTGATATTGTTGAACTTGATGATATTTTCAATGGACTTATAAAAGCTGCGTTTTTTGGATTAATTCTTTCGCTTGTAGGTTGTTACAAGGGAATATATACAATCGGCGGCGCTGAGGGAGTTGGAAGAGCAACAACACAGTCGGTAGTCTTGTCATCAATATTGATTTTTATTAGTGATTATTTTCTTACGGCAGTCATGTTCTGATGATCAAACTAATAAAGATAACTAAATCATTTAACAGCCAAAAAGTCCTGGACGAACTTGATCTTAATATAGATCCTGAAAAGATTACCGTTATTATTGGTCAGAGCGGAGGGGGTAAAAGCGTTCTCTTAAAGCATATTATCGGTCTTATAAGGCCTGATTCAGGGCGGATTATTATTGACGGAATTGACATTACAAACCTAAACGACAAAAAGCTTAATGAAGTACGAAAAAAGTTTGGTATGCTTTTTCAGGATGCAGCCTTATTCGACTCGATGACGGTAGGTGAAAATGTAGCTTTTCCTTTAAACGAACACACGCGATTGTCAAGAAAAGAGATAAATAAAATAGTTGATGATAAGTTAAATCTTGTAGGTTTAAATAATGTAACAAACAAGATGCCTTCAGAACTATCCGGAGGTATGCGCAAGCGAGCTGGACTTGCAAGGGCTATTGCGCTGGATCCAAAAATCGTACTATTTGATGAGCCTACAACGGGTCTTGATCCTATAATGCGCGAAAGCATTGACAAGCTTATTGTGGCGACCCAGAAGAGGACAAAGGCGACTTTTGTTGTTATTAGTCATGATATTGAGTCTACCTTTACGATTGCACATAAGGTAGCCATGTTATATCATGGTAAAATTGTTGCTGTTGGGACACCGGATGAAATACGTTCATCAAATGATTCTTTTGTTAGACGATTTATTAAGGATTTAAGGGATTGAGGGAATAGTGGATTATTAATTATTGGATGAGGACAATGCTGGAATTAGGGGATTTTCTTTGTCAAATTTAAGCGTAGAAGCAAAAGTCGGTGTTTTTGTTGTAATTGGAATGATAATTCTTGGATACATGTCCATGAAGCTAGGTAAGCTTGGCTTTAAAATGGATAAAGGATATGAGGTTAAAGTATATTTTGACTCAGCATCCGGCCTTGAAGAAGATGTTCCAGTTGAGATCGCAGGTGTTGAAGTGGGCAGGGTCCGCAAGATTTCACTTGAACACGGAAAGGCGCTGGTTGTTCTCAGAATAGATTCCAATGTTAAACTTAGAAAAGATGTTAAAGCTTCAGTCAAAAGCAGGGGAATACTTGGTGATAAATATGTTGTGCTGGTTCAGGGCTCTCAGGCAGCTCCCTTGATTGAACCGGATGGGCGTATTATCAGCACTACCACTACAACAGATTTAGAAAACCTGATGAATATTCTCGGAGATGTGGCAAAAGATGTCAGCACGCTGACACGTTCGTTTGCGAATGTAATGGGAGGTGAAAAGGGCGAAGCTTCACTGCGTTCAATAGTTGATTCCATGAAGGCTGTGGCTGAAACTCTGAACAGAACCGTGCAGGAAAATAACGAAGAACTCGTAAAAATAATAGCAAATCTTTCCGAGTTTTCAGCAACAATAAATGAAATTTCATCAAAGATTAATAAAGGTGAAGGAAGTATAGGCAGATTAATTAAGGAAGAGGATACGGTCGAAAGGTTAAACGGCACACTTGAGTCACTTCAAAAAATAACTGAAAAGATAAACAGAGGAGAAGGGTCAATAGGCAAGCTGATTAATGATGAAGAAACTGTAGAAAATATAAATTCAACGCTTACCAGCGTAAATGATTATATGCAGAAACAGGAATCTTTCCGAACATATCTTGATTACAGAGGAGAATATCTTTTTGACAGCAATGAGGTTAAATCCTATCTTACTCTTCGAATTCAACCAAGGGAGGACAAATATTATTTGCTTCAGGTTGTTGATGATCCAAGTGGAGTGGAGTCTGAAACCGATATTACAACTACTAGAAACGGAGTAACCACAACAGAGCATATTGAAAAGAACGACAGAGATGATATTAAGTTTTCAGCCCAAATTGCCAAGCGTTACTATGACCTTGGCTTGCGCGGTGGAATTTTTGAATCTACAGGCGGTTTCGCCTTTGATTACTATCTTTTCAAAGATCGCCTGACTCTCTCGATGGAAGCCTTTGATTTTGATTCAGACAGCAATGCTCACTTGAAATTCAAAGCAGATTTTACACCATTTAAGCATTTATATATAACCTCGGGTTTTGATGATTTTATAAGCGATGAAGGGAACGAATCTTTTTTTATCGGAGCTGGAATTAACTTTTTAGATGATGATCTCAAAACCCTTCTTTCAAACCTTCCATTTTATAAATAACAAACATTTTTTCTTTTGCTATCTCTAAATAGCTGGAATCTTTATAATCAGAAATAATTTTATTAAAAGCCTCAGCGCTTTTGTCTTTGTTTCCCATTGCAGCATATAGTCGTCCTACATTAAAAAGAGCCTCAGCTTTAATTTCATCATCAGGTCCAGATATAATAATTTCAAAATATTTTGCGGCAGAATTGTAATCTTTTTTTCCTTCGTAGGAGTATGCAAGACCATTCAATATAAGGCTTTTAATAAATGGGTTATTTTCAAACTCAGGAAGGGCTTTATTATAGGATTCCATTGCTCTATCAAACTCACCGGCATTGTAACAGATATTTGCATACATAACCCTTGCTGTTTTGGCGCTATCTTTTCCCCAATTGTTTTCAATAATCTGGGTAAAATCATTTGCCACTTCCTGGTATGCTTTTACAGCTCCTTGTTCGGTTTTAATTTTTTCATATTTGGCCAAACTGTTTGCAAGCATAACAGAAGCTTTGCTTTCAGCTCTGTCCGAATAATAATAGACTGAAGAACAGACTATTATTATAGCAAAAATCACTCCCACTGCAGATAACATTGGAACTTTATATTTTGTTAAAAATCCAAGAAATTTTGCTGAGAAAGAGATAAATTTATCAGGTTGTTCAAGCTGTCGTTTCCGGGATCGGCTTACGCGTTTTTTTGCCACAATTCCTCCGTTATTTTCGAGTTAGCGCACCTTCGGTGCGAACTTTCGGGCTGTGATTATATTATTTTTTTGTAGGGGCGATCCTTGTGATCGCCCCGATTAGGGCGAATACAAGATTCGCCCCTACTATGAAAAATGGAAATTCCTATATTATTAAATTACCACACTAAAGACTTGTGAATCCATCCCTTGTCTCCATCAGCATGCTGAACATGAATCCAGTTGCCTTTGCGCTTTAAGATTTTAAATGGAACTCCTTTTTCAGTTGCAAATAAAATTTTATATTTTGTGCCTGGGCCTGATCGTACGTTACAGTTTTCTTTATTTGTAATAACTGACGGTATTTTACGAACAAGAGACTTGTGAATCCAACCTTTATCATCCTCAAAATCACGAAAATGGTACCAGTTTCCTGTTTTTTTCAAAACAAGAATCGGATGATATTTTGCAACCTGCCACAATACATCGTATTTGGTTCCAGGTCCGGATCGTATGTTGGCAATAGAGGGTGCAACAGACAGGCGTTCAGCCAGGGCAGCACTACTGAAAATAATTAACAGAACTATTGAAATAGAAGCAATAGAAAAAGCTTTTATCAGGATAGGATTTCTACGTCGCATATTCCTTCAAGCTCCTTTTTAAATTTAAATGCATCTTCTTTTGATCCAACAATTGAATCAAAATGCATGGGGATTGCAATCTCAGGCTTCAGGCGTTTTGCTGCATCAACAGCTTCTTCAGCGGTCATCACATAAGTGCCCGAAACCGGCAGCAAGGCGATATCAACTGCAAATTTCTCCATTTCAGGGATAAGGTCTGTATCTCCTGCATGATAAATCCGGATTCCATCAACAGTTATAATGAAGCCTAACCATCCATTGGTTTTTGGATGAAAAGCCTTGTTGGTATTGTAAGCTTCGACCGCTTCAATATCGATTCCAGAGACATTTATTTTGTCTCCTGGTTTTACAACTCTGACATCGCCGGAAAGTTTTTTGGCTGATTGCGCTTCAGTAACGATTACAGTGTCTGGTTTTATTGTTTTATCAATATCTTCAATTGAACAATGATCATAGTGAGAATGAGTAATCAGGATTATATCTGCGGGCACGACTTCCTTTATCTGAAATGGATCAATGATAATTATAGTGTCATGCGCATTTATTGCGAATCCGGAATGTCCGAGCCATTTAATATTTTTCAGCATCTTGTGTGGCATGTCTGTCCCCTAACGGTTCACGGTTCACGGTTCACGGTTTACAGTTCACGGTTCACAGTCTTATGTTTTGATCAACCGTTAACGGTAAACCGACAACCGGCAACCGTGAACCGTGAACCGTTTTTATTATGCATTATAAAACAAAAGCGCAGGCAACTCAACACAGGTTAGTTTGTTGCCGTAAACAGCACCGGTATCGATTCCTATTTTGTTTGGCTCTACCAACGGTTCCCTATAAGGTGTATGCCCAAAAACAACTATTTTCCCAAAATCAAAATCTGTGTGTACGAAATCTTCACGTATCCAGAGAAAATCTGCGGGATCCTGCTCATCAAACGGGATATTTTCTCTAAGACCAGCATGCACAAATATAAAATCATCAGTTTGATAATAAAGAGATAGCGATTCAAAAAAATCAAGGTGTTCTTGAGGTATCGGATGGGAACCAGTCGTCCGGCTTCTTTTCACGTAGCTTTCCAAGGTCGGCTTTCCTCCATTTATTAGATAGCTAAGCCTGTCTTTTCCTGAAAGATATCTTTCCAGCATTTCCTCGTGATTGCCTTTTAAAAATACAATTTTTTGAAAATGCTTTTTTAAATCAATCAGATATTCAACAACATCAAAAGAACTGGGACCCCTGTCAATATAATCTCCCAAGAATAGCAGGATATCATTATTGCGATCTATCTTAATTTTATCCATAAGTGCACACAGCTTATCAAAACATCCATGGATGTCCCCTATGGCAAATATTTTTTCCATCAACTC
>QMMZ01000154.1 GCA_003647525.1 Deltaproteobacteria bacterium
AAAACGAAACCTCACAAAATGGGCCTCCGGAATGGCCGCAATCTAGATAATATCCAGGAACTGCTGGCCCAGATTGAAGGCGAGGATTCCCGTTGATTCTCGTAGATGCCAATATTCTATTGTACGCAGAAGATTCTCTTCAGTCTCGTCACCAGCAAGCACGCGCATGGTGGGATGGCCATCTGTCCGGAACTGGAGTTGTTTGCCTGTGCTGGACGGTTCTGTCCGCATTTATTCGCATAGGGACTAATCCAAGGGTCTTCGAGCGCCCGCTCTCTCTCGAACAAGCACTTGCTCGTGTACAGAGCTGGTTGGATCAGCCCTGTACGAGAGTTGTTCGGCCGACCGAGCGACACTGGACTGTTTTCAAGCAGGTGCTCACGGATGGTCAGGCTGTCGCCAATCTGGTGACAGACGCACATTTGGCAGCTCTTGCCATTGAACATGGCTGCGAGTTGGCCTCTACCGATTCTGATTTTGCTCGTTTCCCCAAACTGAAGTGGAGGAACCCCCTCGCCTGACCGATATAAACGAATCGGGTAGCTGAGAGTTTTTTTCCTCACCTCAATTATAGTATATGCTCACTTTTAAGAATATGTGCCGTGCACGGCACACAACAAGGCAAAGGCAGCCGACCGCATACAGGGGGCGGCTAATTTGCGCCGAACCGCGCAGTATTTTAATGTAAACATAAAGTAGGTGTGCAAATGATTTGGATATTGAAAGTAGAATTACTATTTGGTGCGTACGCAGAAGAAGAATGGGAAGGAACAATCGAAATAGAGTCTTCATCGACATTAGAAGATCTTCATTTTGCATTACAAGATATTCTAAATTTTGATAATGATCACATGTATGAATTTTATGTTTCAAGGACAGAAAGAAGTCGCGATCGAATTAGGTACGATGACGAAAATGGACTTATATATGACTTAACATTAGAGAAGCTTTATCCATTGGGAAAAAATAGAAAACTATTCTATTTGTTTGATTATGGCGATCACTGGCTATTTAAAGTAACCAAAAGTAGAAAAAAAGCTCAGGATCCTATACACGGCATAGAATATCCAAGATTAATTGAAGAGGTAGGTATAAAACCAGAGCAATATCCACCATGGGAAGAATAAAAATATAAACACAACCACACGCCTATAGCGCTCAGATAAATTGAGACGTTTGTTTTCAGGGAGGACAAGGATATTCCACTATTTTTTAAAAAAATAATACCCCGTCCTTAAACTTGAAAAAAATTGAACATTTTTCAAAGATCTCATCCTTTACCATCTTTTTGTAATTCTGCGATTAGATGTCAATATAAATTTCGAGAAACTATAAACTAAACTCAAAAGCAACCTGTTGACAAACAGAGGCGACAGGCATTTAGTTTAAGCTTGGCTAGGCGCTATGTGATAACCTGACTGGTATGGAGTATTTTTTGGTTTTATGACGTTTTGAAACGACAAAGTCTTGACAGTCTCTATTTTCTGGGTTTTTCGGTGGCCATTGGAATTATAGCTGCCATCGGAGCCCTCTTTTTTCGCAGCCTGATTGAAATTTTCCAGAATCTTTTCTGGGCTTCGGGATCCACTTTTCTTGAGAAGCTCATCAATTCCCCATGGTGGCTAAAAATCCTTGTTCCAGTGGCTGGCGGGCTAATTGCCGGACCTATTATTACCTTTTTGGTGCCGGAAGCAAAAGGACCGGGGGTGCCGGAAGTTATCCTTTCCGTAGCAAGGCGGCAAAGCACCATCCGTCATCGTGTCACCTTCTTAAAATCCCTGGTAACCAGTCTTCTCATTGGTTGCGGAGCTTCCGTGGGACGGGAAGGCCCGATTGTTCAGATAGGAGCCTCGGTCGGCTCTTCCCTTGCCCAGGTGTTCCGGCTTTCTCCTGATCTTCGCCGTGTCTGCCTGGCATCAGGCGCAGCAGCAGGTATCGCCGCCACTTTCAATGCTCCTATTGCCGGTACATTCTTCGCAGTGGAAATCATTCTAATGGACATTGAAATTGCTTATATCAGCCACATTATTATTTCTTCAATCGTCGCTTCAGTGCTTTCCAGGATTTTCTGGGGAGAATTTCCGGCATTTATCGTTGCTCCATTTCAATTGACCCATTATTGGGAACTTAGTGTTTATCTTGCACTCGGGCTATTGGCCGGATTCGTTGCGATACTCTTTGTTAGTTTGACTTATGCCGTAGATAGTCTATTTTGCCGGTTGCGAATTACTGAGTGGATCAAACCGGCTATCGGCGGGTTGTTATTGGGACTCATCGCTCTCAAACTCCCTCATGTCATGGGCGTAGGTTATGAAACCGTCAATTCATCTCTTGCGGATTCTCTGGGCCTTAAGATGGCTGCCATGCTATTATTTGCCAAGTTTCTTGCCACCTCCCTCTCCATTGGTTCCGGAATGAGCGGTGGTATTTTTGCACCATCTTTGGTACTGGGAGCAACATTAGGTACCATAGTTGGCATCATAGCTAACCATCTGCTCCCAGATCTTGCATTAAGCCCCTGCCACTATGCCTTGGCCGGTATGGGCGCCGTGGTGGCCGGCACTACTCTGGCCCCAATTACAGCCGTTCTTACCATCTTTGAACTCACATATAATTACCAGATCGTTCTTCCCCTTATGGTGGCCTGTATTACCAGTGCAATTGTTGTAAAACTCTTATTCGGATATTCAGCTTACGAGATGAAGCTTCTCAAACAGGGAATCAACATCCTGCGGGGGCATGATGTCGGAATTTTGAGGAACCTCCGCACCAGGGACTTTATGAGCAAAGAATTTGAAATCTTACGCGACTCGACCCCTCTTTCAGCAATTGCGGATCAGGTCATTCAATCACCATATCCGCACTTTGTTGTATTAAATCAACGAGACGAACTTGCAGGGGTAGTCTCTTTAAGAGACCTTAGAGCATCTCTGGACAAGTTTGAGGAATTAAAAGGGATCGTTATTGCGGATGATATCATGACAAAAGAGGTAATCACTCTCTCTGTCGAAGACAACTTAGAGGTGGCCCTCCATCTGTTCGAAAGTCATCGGGTCTCTTTCGTGCCGATAACGGATTCCGCAAATCCTCAAAAGGTTATAGGAATCTTAAAAAAGGATGACCTTCTTCGGGCTTATAAAGAAAGGGTCTTGAAAGACCGGATTCTTTCTTTGTCTTAGCCCGTAAAACAAATCTATCTGTTAGACTTGGCATATCCCAAAATTTCATAATCCGGAGCGTCTGGCCTGCCAATACTGGACCAGTGGGCCGCCTCAAAGCCCGATTGCTTCAGTACGGACACCCACTTCGGGGAAAAATTCATGTCTATCAACAGCTTCATGCCGATGCCGAGACGAGTGGAACGTCGATTTCTTCGACACGCCATGCGGCGTAAGCGAGTGCCTCATTCAGGTATCGCTTAAGCTCAACAATAGAATTTTTTTGATAAACCCCGATTCTGCTCAGTCTGAAGACAAAGTTGTATAAGAAGTTTTATGTTGTCTCTCGATATGATATTAACATCTTGATTTCCATGTATGTTTCCCTCTCCTTCTTGCTTTTTTTCGGATTTACTGATACATTATTTGCTAAAATCTGTAAATACAACTAATTAAGCATGTTAGAATCTAACTGCGCGAAACATACATCCAACGATCTTACACTTATTGTAAAACTTCGATTATCGAATAGGGACGTAGACTTAAGTGATTTATTCAAGCCTAAAATGTTCATGGCAGCCCATGATCAGCGGCACAGGAGAATTGAAACTCTGACATTCTTATCCAAACGTGGTGTCGACATAAACAACGAGACTGCTTAAGGGAACCAGGCCTTACTATCCGCAAGCTATACTTTCACATTCATTAAAAAAATCCTGATCCCTGAACCGTTTTTAAAGGAGTTCATCTTATGTTAAAAAAACTCTTAAAGTCATCTGTTGCAAGACTTTCACTTTCTGCTCTTATTATATTCATTTTATTATTTTCGCCAACCTGTAATTACAGCCAGGATAGCAGCAATAGTAAAAGCTTTTTCTTAAAATCGTCCAATATAGCTTCATCGGCAGTAAATACCGCTGATTCCAACATCAACTCACATCCTGATTGGCCGCATGAACACAGCGATCTTCTTCCTGACCCTGCCTTATTATTCGGCAAACTGCCCAACGGCTTCAGATATGTATTAATGAAAAATGCCAATCCAAAGGACAGGGTGAGCTTGCATTTGAATGTTCAGGTGGGCTCAATTTATGAAACCGAAAAGCAACAGGGTATATCGCATTTTCTTGAACACATGCTTTTTTGCGGTTCAAAACATTTCAAACCAGGAGAGCTTGTAAAATACTTTCAGTCTATAGGTATGCAGTTCGGACACGATGCAAATGCTCATACAGGATTTTATGAAACTGTGTATGATATGCTGTTGCCGGATGGTAATAAAAAAAGCCTGGAAAATGGACTTGTCGTAATGAAAGACTTTGCAGAAAGCGCCCTTCTTCTGCAATCTGAGATTGACAGAGAACGAAAGGTAATTCTGGCTGAAAAACGAACCCGCGATTCAGCATCATATAGAACATTTGTTTCAGTTATAAAGTTCTTATTGCCTGAAACAAAAATATCTAAAAGATTTCCAATAGGCGAAGAGGAAGTTATTAAAAATGCCGACCGTAATCTTATAAAAGATTATTATGATACATGGTACAGACCTGATAATATGATTCTGGTTATGGCAGGTGATTTTGATCAAAAGCAGGCAACAAAGCTCATTGAAAAAGAGTTCTCCACATTATATGCTGACGCATCAATACAACCACGTCCTGATATCGGTCAGATAAATCATAAGGGGATCAAAACATTCTATCATTTTGAACAGGAAACAGGAAAAACAACAGTAACAATAGAAGTTATAAACAAGAAAACCATACAGCCCGATTCTCTTGCTTTTCAAACAAAGCAGCTTGTAAAAAATATTGCAAACCAGATAGTCCAGAACAGGCTTGATAAAATTGTCAGCAAAACTACCTCTCCATTTACTTCAGCTTCTGTCAGCTCAGGAACCAGCTTCTATCAGGTAGAATTTTCTGAAATTTCTGCTGAAACCAGTCCGGAAAACTGGGAAAAATCGCTTTCACTCCTGGAAAAAACTTTAAGAAAATCTTTAAAATACGGATTTGTAAAATCAGAACTTGAAATAGTAAAAAAAGATTTTTTGTCAATGATGGATAATGCTGTAAAAAAAATGCCTACCAGAAACAGCAGCATGCTCTCCCGTAAAATAATTAATGACCTTAACAATGAAAGAGTTACCATGTCTCCTGAACAGGAAAGAAATCTTCTTGCTCCTGTTATAAATTCCATTACCTTAAAGGACGCCCATGACGCATTTAAAGATGCCTGGTCAACTGCCCACAGGCTCATAATGGTAACCGGAAATGCAGAAATTACAGCAAACAATAACGCCTCTGAAGATATAATATGTGAGGTATTTGATACAAGCAGCAAGGTCAAAGTATCAAGACCATCTGAAATAAAACCCGCTGTTTTTCCATATCTTGCCGAACCAGAAAAAAAGGGCAAAATTATTAATCGAACAGAAATATCCGACCTTGGTATTGTTCAGATTGATTTTGATAATGGTATCCGCCTCAACTTAAAACAAACTGATTTTGAAGCAGATGAAGTACTCGTTAATCTTTCTTTTGGTTTTGGCAGATCTGCTGAACCGCCTAATATGGCGGGGCTTGCTGAACTGAGTAAAGAAGTGATTAATGAAAGCGGCCTGGGTTCCATTAAAAAAGATGAACTAAAAAGAGCAATGGCCGGCAAAAAT
>QMMZ01000155.1 GCA_003647525.1 Deltaproteobacteria bacterium
GTTTTTCCTCTTCCTCATCGATTTTTAATAAGCCCAGTTCATAGCCGTTACAAAGTTCCGAAATGAGATAGTCAATACGGTTTACGGATATCTTTTGGATTGTGGATAAGAATGCCCATTGGTCGCAATAGGGTTTAAAATTTTCATCGATATATTCACTGTTTGTTCTTTCCCTAGGGGACGGGCATGGGGGACGGGGCATGGGGGACGGGGCATGGGGGACGGGCTTGACTAATTGGACATATTATGATGCTGGAATTGATTCAAATGTCATACTGCAAAGAGGTGAGACGTACCACAACAAGATGATTGGGCGTGTCTTGATTAGTGCATTAAGAGGAAGGCTTGAACCTTATAGGCTAAACTAAAAAAGGGTTAGCCAAACTGCGACTAACCCTATACCAAGGAAGTTAGCTAAAGGAGTGCCGAGGGACAGAATCGAACTGCCGACACGCGGATTTTCAGTCCACTGCTCTACCGACTGAGCTACCTCGGCCTGATTAAGAATCAGAACTTGTCCTATTAGAAGCCCTGATTTTTGTCAAGATTTTTTTAAACCCATATCGCCAAAAAGGTACTGAAGTATTGTGCATGCAGCAACTGCTGCTGTCTCAGCTCTTAATATTCGTGGACCAAGTGAGGCTGTAACAAATCCGCAGTCTCTTGCATCTTCTATCTCCTTTTCCGAAAAACCTCCCTCAGGACCAAGGACAGCCAAAATTTTTCTATAATGCCCAACATGCACCTGTTGAACTGCATCGCTTATGGGCTTTGATTCATTTTCCCAGAAAACAATCTTAAGATCACACTCATTATCCATTTTTATTATATCATTAAAAGTTATTGTTTCACCTATTTCTGTAACATAGCCTCGCCCGCACTGTTTGAGAGACTCTATTGCAATTTTTTCCCATCGTTTTCTGCGCGCTAATAGCCTTTTTTTGTCAGGTCTTGGAACCGATCGAATAGATGTAAAAGCAATTAACCTGGCCACCCCTATTTCAGTGAGCTGCCTTGCAAGGATATCCATTTTTTTGTCTTTTAATAAAGACTGAGCCACTATTATCTGAACCGGAGATTCCGAAGCCGACAAAAAACGTTTTATTATTGACACTTCGACGCTTCCCGCTAATAAATTTTCTATTTTTGCCTCATACTCAAAGCCCCTGCCGTCAAAAAGCCCTATCCTGTCTCCTGATTTCATGCGCAAAACCTTTTTAATATGTGCTGCATCTGAACCAGTTATAAATATTTTTGTACTTGTAATTTTCGACTGTTCAATAAAAAATCGGCGCATAATACTTTTTATAAATTAAAATAACATTCTGTAAATCTTTTTTTACCTCAAATGCAAAAAAGCAAATATCTTGACACACCATATGCTATATGCTAATTTCCTAAAATTATAAGGGGTTGCTTAATTTTCAGCAAAATTTTGACACTTTATAAATATGAGACCTTTGAAAAACGTTCAGTTTTGTTCGAGTTCAAGGATGGCGAAGATTTTAACCGGAGGAATACATTGAGTATTTTGAGGATTAAAATTTGAGTCAGACGTAGAAATCGGACAAAAGAGGATGTTTTTAAAAGGTCTTAACATGGAGGTTGATATGACAGATAACAATGATACAAATCAACTCAATGATGAAGCAAGCCCGAAGGATGATGAAGATATTATAGATCTTACAGATGTTGTCTCAGACACAGAAGACATTGATGATATTGAACTTCCTGATTATACAGATGAAGCAATCAGTGTTTCAGAAGAAGAAAAAGTCCCTGAGCTTGATGATAATATTTTAGACAATATAGTTAAATTAGAAGATGATCTTAATAAAGACATAGACATAGAAATAGATAATTATTTAGATGATGAATTTGTCGATTCTGCGGATTTAGGTTTAGAATTAGATGCCCTGGAGGATAAAAAACAGGATATATCCCTTGAGCCTGAGGAAGAATCGGATGAGCTTGGACAGCTAATTGCAGATGTTGTAGAAGACACGCAGCAGAAGGCCGCCTATGAAAAGGAGACCGCTTCTGATACCGCTGAGACTGTTCCCTTATCTCCCGAGCAGGTTGACGAAGCTTTAGAAAGAGTTATAAAGAAGATGTATGCTGACAAAATCGACAGCATGCTTACTGAAGTAATCGAAAAAACGGTCACAAAAGAAATAGAAAAACTAAAGGCTCTTCTGCTCGAATGAGACCTTTAGGAACTTGGAAAATGTGAACGATAAAAAAGTCGGGGATTATTTAATAATCCCCTTTTCAAATTTTAGGGAACAGGTGTCAAGGATCTGGGATCAGCGAACCAAACTAATTAATAATATATTAGAAATTTTTGATTTGAGAAAGATTAACACATGACTTCAAATATTCTTGATAAGGGTTATGAACCACATGAAGTAGAAAAACGCTGGTATGATTTCTGGGAAAAAGAACAGCTTTTCGCAGCCAAAGATGAAAGCTCTCAAAAACCATATTCAATAGTAATACCACCGCCGAACGTAACAGGCGTTCTACATATGGGCCATGCCCTCAATATTACAATGCAGGATATTCTCTGCCGGTACAGGAGAATGCACGGCGACAATGTACTATGGATGCCCGGTACCGACCACGCGGGAATAGCAACTCAGAACGTTGTGGAAAAAAACCTTGCCGGCGAGGGGCGTGACCGTCATCAGCTAGGCAGAGAAAAATTTATTGAGGCTGTGTGGAAATGGCGCAAGGAATACGGCAGCGCAATCATAAGCCAGCTTAAACGTCTTGGAGCATCATGCGACTGGGATCGCGAACGCTTTACCATGGATGAAGGACTGTCACTCGCGGTTCGAAAGGTTTTTGTTCAGCTTTATAATGAAGGCCTTATCTACCGCGACAATTATATTATTAACTGGTGTCAGCGTTGCCATACAGCCCTTGCAGATCTTGAAGTAGAACATGAAGAGCATGACGGGCATCTTTATCACATAAAATATCCCTCAACCGATGGTTCCGGCGTAATTATTGTTGCAACCACAAGGCCTGAAACAATGCTTGGAGATACAGCGATTGCTGTCAATCCTGAAGATGAGCGCTACCGGAATATCGGATATAACGAAGTCATACTTCCGCTTATGAACAGAACCATTCCTGTAATCAGGGAAAAATATGTTGATACGTCTTTTGGTACTGGTGCATTGAAAGTTACTCCTGCCCATGATCCAAACGACTTTGAGATAGGAAGACGTCATAATCTTCCAAGCATAAAAGTTATAGGTGATGACGGGTTAATGACATCTGAGGCAGGTCAATTTAAAGGCCTTGACCGTTTCGAATGCAGGGAGGCTGTTCTCAAAGCCCTTAAAAAAGAGGGCCTTCTCAAAAAAATTGAGCCTCATAAACATAAGGTTGGTCACTGTTATCGCTGCAAAACAGTAGTTGAGCCAAATTTATCCAAACAGTGGTTTGTTAATGTTAAACCTCTTGCGGAAAAAGCTGTTAAGGCTGTTGAGGATGGTAAAACAAAAATAATCCCTGAATCATGGACCAAAAATTATTACAACTGGATGAACGACATCAGGCCTTGGTGTATTTCAAGACAAATCTGGTGGGGGCACCAGATACCGGTATGGACCTGCGAAAACTGCAATGAAGTGATCGTTGCCGTTGATACACCGGAAACCTGCCCGAAATGCAACGGCAAAAACCTTGTTCAGGAATCCGATGTCCTTGACACATGGTTCAGCTCTGCGCTGTGGCCCTTTTCCACAATGGGCTGGCCTGAAGAAACACCTCTTTTAAAAACCTTTTATCCCACATCGGTTCTTATAACCGGGTTTGATATACTGTTTTTCTGGATTGCGCGCATGATGATGATGGGTCTCCATTTCATGGGGGACGTGCCGTTTAAAGACGTTTATATACATGCACTGGTACGCGACGAAGAAGGCAGTAAAATGAGCAAGTCAAAAGGAAATGTAATTGATCCGCTCACCGTTATAGATCATTACGGGACTGATGCATTCCGTTTTACTCTGGCTGCCTTTGCAGCACAGGGACGCGACATAAAGATGTCTGAAAAAAGGGTCGAAGGATACCGCAATTTTGTAAACAAGCTCTGGAACGCGTCCCGTTTTTCCCTTATGCATCTGGATAAAGGCTGTGACAACATTGACTACAATCAACTTTCGCTTCCTGACAGGTGGATTTTATCCAGGCTGAACACCGTTACGGAAAACGTTAATGACACTCTGGATAATTACAGGTTCAATGAAGCTGCCGGGGCAATTTACAAATTCGTATGGCACGAGTTCTGCGACTGGTATCTGGAAATAATCAAGCCCACCTTATACGCAAAAGAAAAGCAAAATGAACGTCAGTCAACTCTGAGCGTTCTCTGGCGACTTCTGCATGATATACTTCTTCTTCTTCATCCTTTTATGCCCTTTATTACAGAAGAAATCTGGCACAAGTTGCCGGGGACAGAAGGCTCCATAATGAGGGCGGCATTTCCTGCAACTTCTTCCGATTATCTGATTACCAAAAAAGACCCTGAAGCTGAATCGAAAATGGAAGTTATCACAGAAATTATATCCGGCATAAGAAATATAAGGGGAGAGATGAACATAGCGCCATCTTTAACCCTTGAAGCCTCGGTTCAGTCACAGGATGAATTAAAAATTGAAACCATAAAGCAATATCAGGACATCATAATTAACCTTGCAAGGCTTAAATCATTTTCAGCAAGTAAATCCGCGATAAAGCCAAAATCATCTGCGACCGCTATTGTAAATGGAGCTTCAATTTTTGTATCACTTAAAGGCATAATTGACTTTGCAAAAGAGGCCGGCCGCCTTGAAAAGGAAATCAACAAACTGGCAAAAGAACTTTCTGCTGTTTCAAATAAACTGGGCAATGAAAACTTTCTTAACAAGGCGCCTGCGGATGTGGTAGGGAAGGTTAAAGAAAAGAACAGGGCTCTTCTGGAAAAGCAGCAGAAACTTCAGGCAAACCTTGAAAAAATAAAAGAATTTGAATCAAAATAGGAAGTAGGAAGCCTGATTGTAAAAGTTCACCACGGAACGACACGGAGTTTCACTGAAAATTGTAACTCTGAAATCGGTTTACGAAAATGCACTCAATAAATCATCTAATAAAAATCGCACTTGAAGAAGATATCGGTCCCGGGGACATTACAACGGAAAACCTCGTCGCTGATAATCTTAAAGGAATAGGCGAAGTTGTTACAAAGGAACCCCTTGTAATCGCCGGTCTTGATATCGCCCGCCAGGTCTTTGAACAACTTGACCCTGATATTTCTTTCAGGCCGAATTTCAAGGATGGCGATTTTATCGAAAAAGGCAAAATCGTGCTGGAAATTGAAGGCAAACTTCGTGTCTTGCTGATGGGTGAACGTACTGCCCTGAATTTTCTACAACACCTTTCAGGCATTGCAACTCACGTTCGCTCATATATGGACAGTATTGCAAACAAAAATGTCCGCCTTGTTGACACAAGAAAGACAACTCCGGGCTTGAGGGGTTTGGAAAAATATGCAGTCCGAGTCGGAGGAGCCCATAATCACCGCATGGGCCTGTATGACGGTGTCCTTATCAAGGACAATCACATTGCTGTTTGCGGCGGCATAAAAAAAGCCATAGAAAGCATCAAAGATAAATTATCCCATCTTGTGAAAATAGAGGTGGAAGTTTCTGATCTGGATAGCGTAAAGCAAGCATTAGAAGCCGGTGCCGACGTTATTATGCTGGACAATATGGACTTAGACCAGATAAAAAAAGCAATTGAATTCATCAATGGAAA
>QMMZ01000156.1 GCA_003647525.1 Deltaproteobacteria bacterium
AGCTTGGACACCTACTATTGCCACTTCTGATATTGTTTTGTACGAACATCCTTCCATTCCTGAATTTACTGGTCATATTTTACTGACCTCTTTAAAAAATAAACGGTTGTACTTTATGGAATTGGATGAATCTGGAACATCAATTTTGGGTGAAGAACAGTATTTTAACAATATATGGGGTCGATTAAGAGATATTTGTATTGCACCTGATGGAGCAATTTACCTCGCTACCAATGGACCGGATTGGGGCATTTCACAACCTTTTACGCACAGTATTGTAAAGGTATGGAATCCGGATTATATTGCTTCTACAGATAAAGTTGTAGAAGAAAAGAAGGTGATCAAAATTTTCCCCAATCCTGCAAAAGACAATTTAAATATTACAATTGATCCAAATATGCTTGGAGAGGAAATGCGAATTATATCTGTAACGGGTCAATTGGTTCATCAACAAATAATGGATACCACCTTTGTAACTATTCCTACAGATAGTTTTAAAAATGGAATTTATACAATTATGGTTGGGAATCAGGAAAACAAGCAGTCTCAGGAAAAAATAATAATCCTTAATAATTAGAATACCCGCTGTTGATTGGAAAATTTGTTTATTTGCACTCAATTGTTTTACAAACTAATCTTATCTATCCTTTTATACAATAAATCAACCTTTTTATCATTTAAGTAAGATTATATTTAAACTTTCACGTGTGTGAAATACCAATTCTGGAAATTGATGAAGATAAATTTTTTAATTGTATTTTTTTTGTTTTTCACTCAAGTGTTATTCGCTCAGGAGAAAAATACCCTTAGCGGATATATCAAAGATGGATCAACGGGTGAGGAACTGATAGGTGCAACGGTTTATATACAAGAATTGAGTATTGGAACCGTTTCCAATGTCTATGGATTTTATTCCATTACAATTCCAGCTGGAGATTACCATGTAAGATATAGCTATATTGGGTATGAGACGGAGGTTGATAGCATAGATTTTTACGCTAACCAGGTTATAAATATTGAGTTAAAACCCCAATCCACACAATTAGACGAAGTTGTCATTACAGGCGAACAGTCAGATGAAAATGTAAGATCTGCTGAAATGGGGGTTGTGAAAATGGATGTGAAAGACCTGGATGTTATACCTGTATTGTTTGGAGAAAAAGATATTTTGAAAACCATACAGCTAATGCCAGGCGTAAGTGGTGCCGGAGAGGGAAGTACCGGATTTTATGTTCGTGGTGGTAATACCGATCAAAACCTGATCCTCTTAGATGAAGCACCCGTTTACAATGCATCCCATTTGCTGGGATTTTTTTCGGTTTTTAACTCCGATGCCTTAAAGGATATGAAGTTGTATAAATCAGGTATACCGGCTAGGTATGGAGGCAGACTGTCTTCGGTTTTGGATGTTCATATGAACAATGGTAATTCCAAGAAGTTTACGATGCAAGGAGGTATAGGGATTATTTCTTCGAGGTTAACCCTCGAAGCTCCCATTGTAAAAGATAAAGGATCGTTTATCATTTCGGGCAGAAGGACTTATGCTGATGTTGTTTATAGTATTTTTGATCCTGATTTTAGAGGTAACAGCTTGTATTTTTATGATTTGAATGCGAAGGCCAATTATACTTTGGGTGAAAAGGACAGGATTTATTTATCTACCTATTTTGGCCGTGATAAATTTGAGTTTGGTAACTTTGGTTTTGATTGGGGAAATAAAACAGCAACTTTGCGGTGGAATCACCTCTATAATGAACGCTTATTTTCGAACACCTCCTTTATTTATAGCAATTATAACTATAAAATAAAGGCCGAAATGTCGGAAGCTGTTACGAGAATAAGCTCTGGAATTGAAGACCTGAACTTCAAACAGGATTTTTCATTTTATGCAAACTCCAATAATACTGCCCGCTTTGGATTTAATGTGATTTACCACACTTTTTTTCCAGGCGAATTGACTTCAGAAGGAGAAAATGCCTTTAATGATATTATTCTCGATCAGCAGCAGGCTTTTGAAAGTGGTATTTATGCTTCCAATGAACAGAAAATAGGCACCAGGTTTAACATGAATTATGGGTTAAGACTGTCAATGTTTAATTCAATGGGCCCGGGAACATTTAATACATATGACAGTGATGGTTCCATTACAAATACACAGGAATATGATAGTTGGGAGAATATCATTAATTATTACGGTTTTGAACCCAGGATGTCCGCCAGCTTTTTGTTAAATGAAGTGAGTTCCATTAAAGTTTCATTCCAAAGAACTTATCAGTATATCCATTTGCTGTCCTCGTCAACATCTGAAAATCCTACCGATATTTGGGTTCCAAGTAGTATCAATGTAAAACCTGGCATTGCCGAACAATATTCGATAGGGTATTTCCGGAATTTTTTTGATGATAAATTTGAAACTTCGGTGGAGGTATATTATAAAGACATGCACAACCAGATTGATTATAAAGATGGTGCCAATGTTTTGCTCAACGAATATGTCGAAGCTGACCTGGCTTTTGGAATAGGAAGATCGTATGGACTTGAAGTTTTTCTTAAAAAACGACTGGGTAAATTTACCGGCTGGATTGGATATACACTTGGGAAAACTGAAAAACAATTTGATCAGATAAATGAAGGTAATTGGTATTCGGCACGTCAGGACAGAAGACATGACATTTCAATTGTTGGAAGTTATAAATTATCACAAAAGTGGACCCTGGCAGCCAATTGGATTTATTATACCGGCGACGCGGTAACATTCCCGAGCGGGCAATACATCATTGATGGTAATTCTGTTCCTTTATATACTGAACGGAATGGATACCGGATGCCTGATTACCATAGATTAGACATCAGTGCAACATATATGGGCAAACAAACAAGACGGTTTAATTCAAGCTGGAATTTTTCATTGTACAACGTTTATGCCCACGAAAATGCTTATTCCATTTCTTTTAGGGAGAGTGAAGATAATCCCTACGAAAATGAAGCAGTTCAATTATCCTTGTTTTCTATAATACCATCAATTACCTGGAATTTTAAATTTTAAGAAAATGAAAAACTTAGTAAACATAATTATCCTCTTATTTTCCGTACTATTTTTATTGTCATGTGAAAAAGTAATAGATGTTGATTTGAAAGACGCTGAATCACGTTTGGTGATTGAAGGAAATATAACATCAGATGCCGGTCCTTATACGGTTTATCTGAGCAAATCGGGAAGCTATTTTGATTATAGTACACTTGAAAGGGTTGAAAATGGAGAGGTGATCATTTCTGATGAAAATGGATATTCTGAAGTACTTAATGAAGTGTCACCTGGCATTTACCAAACCCAAAATATGCAGGGAGAGGAAAATACAAATTATTCAATTCAGGTAGTTTCCGAAGGTGAAATATATACGGCTGAAGAATATTTGCCAAATAAAGTTGAAATTGATACCATGTATTTTGAGAAAGATGAACCCGGGAGTTATGGCAATGATGAGAATACAGTAACCTACAGTATCTATTGTGTTTTTACCGATCCTGCTGAAACTGTGGATTACTACAGGTTTAAAATATACACCAATGGCCTGCTTGAAGAGGCTGGTTTCGGAACATATTTAGTTACTGATGATGAATTGTTTAATGGTATTACTTTTCCTGTTCGATTTGCTGGCAGGGAAGTTGTTCCAGGTGACACTGTAAAGATAGAGCTGCAAACCACGGGGTTTAATACCTATGAATATTTTAGAACCGTAAACGATGCAATTGGTGGAGGCGGTATGGGTTCAACGCCTTATAATCCCATCACCAACCTTGACAATGATGCTTTGGGTTATTTTGGAGCTTATAATAATAGTGCTTCTGAGGTAGTAATTCAGTAAACAGTCTCTAAATACCAACCGGGTTTCATTTATTTTCTATTACGATTTTTAAGAAATTTACTTCCTGTTAGAAACTAAAGAGATTTAATTATAATCCCTGCTAAGGTTTGATTTCCTTTTGTACATTTGCTTCATTAATTGAAAACAATAAACTCTAATCTTAAAATTATTTACTATGAAAATTTTAACTTTAATTGTTGCAATTTTTGCAATGTGTATCACCGAAATGTTTGCACAGGAATATTTAATCGTTACTACCGTTGAGTCTGTAGTTCCAATGGGGATTGGTCGTTCAAGAATGATTATTCAAACAGACTCAGTTAATGTGGATGCTTTTACCACTTCACGAACTGATGGTAAAAAGAGTAAGCAGAAAGATGTAAGTCGTTCTGATGCTAAAATCAAAAGTTTTGATGAAACAAAAATGTTGAACTTCTACAGTGCAGTAGGTATTAATTTTCAAAATATTGCATCCAACGATGCAATGATTTCAGATAAAATAAATAAACTGGCAAAAGATGGTTGGGAAATGACTTTTGTTACCAGTGCTTGTGAAAGTGATGCCGGAAAAGGGGATGGTACCGGGATTTTTATTACCCGGTATATATTCAAGCGAGATTAGTCATAGGAATAGGGTGAATTAATCTTGTGGGAGAATTTGTATTTTTGTATTCAAGGAATTCATTTTCTAAAGCGTACAAATTATATAAATTGAAATTATGGTAAGTCCTGTAATAGTTCCCAAGAGGAAAAGGAATAATAATAATACATCCAAAAAGAAACGTGGCTTAATAGTTATCTTTTTTATTTTCATCCTGGCAATTTTTTATTTTCTGTTTTTTATGAACTCCGATACTACTCCAAAATATATGGAGGGTAGCTGGCTTCGTTCTGATGGACCCTATACAATTGAGATAAGTGAAATACAAGCTGAAGGGAAATTACTTGCAAAGTATTTTAATCCGAGTCCAATAAATGTTGGAAAAGCAGAATGGAAAGAGATAGATGAAAAAATACAGGTTTATGTAGAACTGAGTGACAAAAACTATCCGGGTTCTTATTATAGACTTACCTATGTCGATGAAACCAAAACTTTATTTGGAACTTATTATCAGGCTGTGGCACAGCAGATGTTTGAGGTTTATTTTACCAGGGAAAAATAACAGTTTTATAATCTTATTGATCCAATAGAGAAGAATTAAATGTAAAACTAATTCCAAGATATTTGGTTTAGCATATCAGTATAGCTGTTGTAAGAAATGATAACAGGCATTCCAATTAATTGATTGTATAAACAATATTGATGTATTTTGGTTAGTTTTGCATAAGACAATAAAGTATTTACATATAAAAACTAAAACAATGAGTTACAAAGTTATTTTGAAATTATTAGGAGCAGTAATCATACTATTAAGCATTACTTCTTGTTCAAGCGTTAAAATTCACACAGATGTTGATGGAACGGCTGATTTTACAAGTTATAAATCTTTTGAATATTATGGCTGGGCTGATAATAGTGATCAAATGTTAAACGACATTGATAAAAGAAGGATTGAAAGCGCTTTTGCGGATGAATTTTACAAAAGAGGTTTGGGTGTTGTAGGTAAAGATGGAGACCTGGTTATTGCATTGTATATCGTTGTTGAACAAAAACAACAGACTACTGCCACAACTACAAGTATGGGTGGCGGATATGGCGGATATGGTGGATACGGCGGTTATTATGGATATGGCCCGGGATATGGATGGGGAGCAGGACATTCCACTACCCAGATTAATACCTACGATTATTCGGTTGGAACATTAATTGTCAGTGTTTATGATAAAGCTAAAGAACAATTAATATGGGAAAGTAGTGCTGCAGGCGAGATCAATCAGAATCCAAAAGGCCGCGATAAAAGAATTCCAGTTATTGTTCAGAAGATAATGG
>QMMZ01000157.1 GCA_003647525.1 Deltaproteobacteria bacterium
CATCAACAACCTTCCCGTTGTTTGCCAAAGGAACCATGATATATTTTTTTAGGAATTGAATTGATACCTTCCTGGTAAAATCATTGCTGATATGGTCAACAGGAAGTTCATGCCAAAATGGGATATCATACAAAACGCTTAAGGCTTCAAGGAGTTGGGTTTCAGTAATAATTTTTTTATTTACAAGTATTTCTCCAGTGTTCCCTCCTTTTTCTTTTATTGTCTTCCGGACATCTTTAATATCTTCTTCCGAGACTAAAGTCCTGTCTTGAAGTATCTGTAAAAGGGATTTACTCATTCACCAGCACCTTTTTTATACATCTTGATGTTGCCTTCTTTTATTTTGTCGATCTGATCTTTCTTTTTTTTGTAAACCGTATCTGCTTCCACAGGATTTTTTATAACATGGGGTGTGAGAAAAATAAAAAGATTGGTCTTGTCATTTGATTTTGACATTGACTTGAAAGCCCATCCAAGCACAGGTATATTTCCAAGGCATGGAACCATGTATTCTGTATTTGAAAAGCTGTCGTCGATAAGTCCGCCTATAACAACGGTATTTTTATCCTTGACAATAACTGTCGTATCAATGGTACGTTTTAAAGTGGTTGGACGAAATTCGCTGATTGATTCCAGCTTGGTTACCTCCTGAGAAATGTTGAGACGGACCATCCTGTCCTTGCTGATTTGAGGCGTAATCTTCAAGGTTATTCCGATATCTTTGTATTCATAATTACTATAGTCCGTTTCTGTGTCTGTTGTATCCTGTCTGGTTATATAGGGGATATTTTTTCCAACAGTGATGGTTGCCTCCTCATTATCTGTGGTTAGAATCTGCGGAGTTGAAAGTATATGAACATCTTTGTCCTTCTTATAGGCCTGTATGACCGCCGCCAGGTTGGGAAAGATAATGTTTCCGATTTCAACATATTCACCAAAGATACCAAGAGAAAAGCCGGAAGGAAAAGAAAGAGAGTCTGTGTCTGTGTCTGCGCTTGTATCGAGAACCGTTGCCCCTATGTTACTGTAATTACTTTCGCCCCCGCCGCCAAAGCCGCCGCCAAAGAATCCTGTTTCACTCCGACCATCATAGCTTGTCTCGCCGCTCGCCTGCCACTCTGTTCCAAGATTAAATTCCTTGTCCACATTTACTTCCATGATCAAACATTCAATATAGACCATTGCCCTTGGAATATCCAGCTTCTTTATTATCTCTTCAATGACCAGATAGTCATCCTTTTCCGCCATAATAATGAGGCTGTTGGTGGCCTTATCTGCTTTTATTATGACATCGCCTGAAATAAGAGGGATTTCTTTTTTTCCTTTGGCCGGGCTTTGTTTTTTTGCCGGCAGTTCCTGCAGAACCTTTGCCAGATCTTCGGCCGTGGCATTTTCAAGATAATAAACACGGATTTTCTCTTTACCTCGCGGAACCTCCCTGTCAAGCAGCTTAACAAGCTTTTTAATCCTGGCAGTATCATTTTCGCTGGCAAGCAAAACAATTGTGTTTGTCCGTTCATCTGCTACGAACTTAACAGATTTTCCCAAACTTCTTTTTTTTAGTTTAACCCGCGTTTGGAATACAGTACTCAATAGTTTTACCAGCTTTTCGGCACCTGCAAATTCAAGCGGAATAACAGAGAGTTCCAGGCCGGTACCTGTAACATCAATGACATCAAGAATTTTCAGCAGTCTTGTTATGTTTGAATAAGTATCAGTAATCACAAGCATGTTTGTAGGGGAATAGGTCAAAACCAGGCTGCTTTTGGAAATTAGGGGAGCAAAAAGCTTTTTGATTTCACCAGGATCAGCATATTTTAAGCGTACTAGTTGCGTAACGATTTTATCTTCCGGCGACCTTGCTTCTTCTTTAAACATGGTTTCAATATTCTTTGAACGCGCATCAGGGGATGGAACTATTTTAATTACTTCACCTGATTTTACCGTAGAATAACCATGGACTTCCAGAACGGATTCAAAAACCTTGTAAGCTTCCTCAATAGAAATTTTAGAAGGAGAAATTATATTTACTGCTCCCTTAACTCTTTGATCTATAACGAAATTTGTGCCGGTGAGTTCGCTTATGAATTTAATAAATACGGTTATATCAACGTTGTTGAAATCTATGGAGACTAATTGTTCTGATTTATCATTAGGTTTTATTTCACTTTCATTTCCATTTACCGAAGAATTTTCAGTCGCTGATGAAATGGATATAAGCGCTAAACTGATAACAATAAATAAACATAAAATGCCTTTTAAACGATTCCTGAATGATTTCATTTTATTTACCAATCATTTTTGTAACTTCTCAATAAGTTCTAGCACCAAATGTCATTCCCGTGAAAACGGGAATCCAGAAAATCCGAAAAAGCGTGTATTATCGAATTGAATGCCGATGTCGAAACTGGAAATTTGAAATCAGGTAACGCATCTACATCTTTGTATTTTTGCCAATTTCCAGTTTATAGTTTCAAATTTCACTGCCAAAATACAAAATCAACAAAGTGTAAGCTACTTTTGACTTGTCGTGAAGGATGCCTTAGCGTTAATCTATTATACTTTGTTCATCCCATATTATATTTTTATGCTCTCCTTTACGTTTTATATGAAGCTGAACATCGGGGGATGCCTTTAAGCTTTTGTAAAACTCCTGGATATCGTCAACTGATTCTATATTCTCGCCGTCTACTTCTGTTATAATATCACCGTTTTCCAAACCCATTTCATGAAAAAGTGAATTAGGCTTAATACCTGTTAAAATAATACCACCTATCTTTCCTTTTTCAAAATAGGGCTTAATGTTCGCCTGACTCATAATATTGTTGACTTTTTTAAAGACGTTTTCCGTTTGTAAACGGTTAAATTTTATGTCAGACCCAGGTACCGCACTTGATTTCAAAGCAGACTTATCTATTTTTTTATTTTCTGACAACTCCTCAATCTCAAGGCTCTCATTTCTTCCATTTACACTTAGAACAACCTTTTCTCTGAAAATCATTTTTAATGTTGCATTCTGTATTTTATCGCCCACTCTGTATAAACTTTGTTTTTTAGTTTTTTGTTCTTCAATAACAGCGAATGCCGTTTGTTTATCATCCGCAGTAACAGTTCCCCATAGCCTTAACTTTAAATCAGTATGCTTCAGTGCCTCTAAATTAATCTTGTCTTTCAAGATCCTGCTTGAATTTTTTTTTGTTTTTAAAAGATCACGTTCGATAATTGGGCTGTAATAAGACAAGCTTTTATGATTTTCATCTTCCCTGTATGATATCTTCTCTTCGCTTGTAACACTTGCCGGGCTAATATAATTTATATCTCCTGCTATTATCCTGTAAAAAATTTTTATGCAGAAATAACCGGCAATAGTTATAAACAAGATATTTAATACCAAAAAATATCGTTTCATAATTACACACATATAATTAATTTCACAAGGCTAAAAGGAGAAAGGCGTATTAGCTATACGTCGGGGACTGATAAAGCAGTGAAATTAATTATATGAAAGTCTATAGTTATATTTCTGTTGTTTCTACCTTTAGGACAGCATTAATGAGATCTTCCTGCCCACCAGCCTTTGAAATTGAAAGCCTGTTAATTAAGACGTTATTATCTGTTGTTTCTACCATATAAAGATACGAAATAAGCTCATTTAGAGTTATATTCTGAACCTTGATTTCTACTGATGATATCTTGTAGTTACTGTTTTTAGCAACCGAAGTTGAAGGCTTCATATATACAATATGATCTTTTATTGCTGCTTTTCCGGCAAGACTGTCTATCAGGGAAAAAAGTGTAAAGTTTTTTTCTCTTTTTGCAAAGCGTGACTTTGACAAATCAGCTCTGTAGCTTATGGCATCGTATTTTGATTTTAGAACTATCATTTCCTCAAGCATTTTTGTTTTAACCTGAATAGCCCTTGTAACATGTTCCCTTTTATCGATAACAGGGAATACTATAAATTTAATTAAAACAAATATGCAGATAATAACTGCTGCCGCATATACTGAATATTTTTCACGTCTGTTCAGCTTCATATTATTTCATCCACGTTCCTATAGACTTTCAGATAATTAATTTCACAAGGCTATAAGGAGGAAGGCGTATTAGTTATACGTCAACGACTGATAACGCAGTGAAATTATTTATCTGAAAGTCTATAACTTAATTTGCAGCTTAAAGCGCACCCTGTTTTCAGCCTTGTCTAAATTGGCCGAGCTTATTATGACTTTTTTAAAAGAATCCGTTTGTTCAAGCTTGCTCTTAATTTTGTTAACAGAATTAAATGTATCTGTATTTCCCGTTAGCATTAAGTCTTCAAATCCAAACACAAACTTTGTAATCTCAACATCAATTTCCTCTGGAATGAGCCTGCTGATTTCATAAAGAATATCAATTGCGCGGATATCTCTATGAGTTTCTCCCTGGAATAAAGAGCTTTTTTGGGCCTTTTGTATTCCAACCTGCATCTGATGCAGTGGATCTACTATATTTTTAACATCAGGAAAAGTTGTTTTAAATAAATCGGTTATCTTATGCTCTATGCTTGACAACTTCTTTTCCATTAAATAAGTATTAACCATTACATTAGAAAACGATGTTGCCAGAACTACTCCAGCAAGAAATCCCGTTATAACCAGGGCCTTTTTGTTTTCTTCCCAATATTTTTTTAAGGAAAAATAATTTTTATTAAAATTTAAACTATTAAGCCCTTTTAGCTCAACTATCGAGAGCGCAAAAGCATTATCCATTTTTTCAGGCTTCCAGGAATTTCCAGGATGATTTTTTATTTGAACTGATGTGCCGGCAACAAGATCCGTCCGCTTTACGGAAATTCCCAAAATACTTTCCATCTCCTGTTCAAATCCAGTCTCACCAATGCTGTTTCCTGTTGTAATAATTACATCCGGTTGAAAATCAAGGTGGAAAATTTCTTCAAAAGTAGAAATTGCCTGCTTTATATTTAAACAAAGTGATTCTATTTTCGAGGTATCAATTGAGTTTAATCTAAAGGAACGAATATAATATACCTGCCTTGATCTTACTATAAATACAGCGCATTTTTCATTGCCTGTATCCACAAAAAGAAAATTATCAGGGGTATCTGCAAGCTCGGCCAGACACAGTACTGTGGCTGAGCCTCCGACCGTTATTATCTTTGGATTAACATTAAAGGATTTTAGTTTGTTAAGGTATAATTGAATACCGGCTTTTTCAACAGCAGCCACGATTAAGTCTGTGTTATCATCTGATGTTAAAGAATTGAAATCAATTACAAGATCCTCAACATTAAAAGGAAGAGTGGTTTCAAGTTCAAAAGGCAGGACCTGTCTTATCTTTTTCCGATTTTTGAATGGCACCTGAATGTTTCTGTACGAAATTTGGTCGGAAGGAAATGAAGCAATGCATACAGAACCAGTTATATCCATTTTTTTTGTAATAATATCAAGAGAGTACGATATTATACTCTCAAGATTTTTTTGATCTGATATCGGAACATATTCATGGGCTTCTATAAGGTTTTCCTTAATATTATTCTTTATCAACACTGCAGATACGGAATCATATCGAATATCAAGCCCAAGTATCTTCTTGTTCGTGGCATTTATAAGTATATTTTGAAGCTTTTTCATCATACTTGATATAGACTTTCAGATGGGTGCAATACAAAAAAGTGACATTTTTTAGATAAAGGACGTTTTTCATCTAACATACTGATTTAATGTCGAATGTCGAACAGGGAATGTCGAATTATGAAGTTTTATTCTCGTTCTTTTTGGCAATGACTC